>NZ_BAAAMU010000005.1:0-12010 GCF_039529435.1 Nonomuraea maheshkhaliensis | reverse complement strand
GGACGCCCGACGGGACTGGGAGGAGGCGATCCGCCTCGCCCGCGAGATCGGTGACCGGGAGGTGCTGATCCCGGCGGTCACCGCGATCGGCGGGCCGTCGCTGTGGAACTGGCGCTCGTACGGCGTCGTGGACCACGACATGGTGGCCGTCATCGAGGACCTGCTGGACGGCCCGCTCCCCGACACCGACCGCGCCGCCCTGCTGGGCGCCCTCGCCCTGGAGCTGCACTACGGCCCGCGCAGCGCCGAAGGTGAACGCCATGCCGTCGAGGCCGTCGCGCTGGCCCGCAAGGCCGGGGACGGCGCGCTGCTGGCCCGCACGATGAGCAACTACCTGCTTGCGGCGTTCCGTCCGGGCCGCAACTCCGAGCGGCGGGCGGTGGCGGAGGAACTGGCGAACCTGCCCGGCCTGCCGGCCAGCGAGGAGGTGACGGCGCGGGTCTTCCTGATGTCATGCCTGCTGCGTGACGGTGACCTGGAAGGCTGGGACCGCGAGCTGGCCCGCTGCGAGGCGCTGCTGACCGCGGTGCCCAGGCCGGAGCTGGAGTCCATGGTGCGCATCGCGCAGACCGCCCGCAGCACCCTCGAAGGCAGGTGGGACGAGGCCGAGTCCCTGCTCGACCGGTACGGCGACATGCGGTTCGGCTCGACGCTGTGGGGCAGCGCGTTCCGGCGCCTGGTGACCACGTTCACCTGCCGGCGCGGGCACGGCCGGGTGGCCGAGATCGTCGACGAGCTCGTCACCGCCGCCTCAGGCCCGCATCTGACGCCGCTGCGGCCGGTCGCCGTGCTCGCGGCCGTCGAGGCCGGCCGGACCTCGCTGGCCCACGAGCTGATCGGCCGCTGGGGGACCGACACGCCCGACGACTGGGTGGCCGACTTCCTCGTGCCGGTCTGGGGTCTGGTCGCCGCCCGGCTGGGCACCCCCGACCCTCGGGACCTCTATCACCGGCTGGCCCCCCACGCGGAGCAGTTCGTCGTGGCCGGCATGGGGAGCGCCTGCTGGGGCTCCACCCATCTCGTGCTGGCCGAGCTGGCCCGCCGCATCGGCGCGGACGACGCGGCCCGCGAACACGCCCGCGCGGCGCTGGAGGCGCACCGGCGCCACGGGCTGACCTACTGGGAGGAGCGAAGCCGCTCGCTGACGTGACGCGGGGCCGCTCCAGCCCGATCCCAGCTCGGTCCCAGCCGCGGCGGATCACAGTCGAAGCCGTCCAGGACGCCGGCCGGGCGTCCGCAGATCGGATGGAGATCGACAGATGAGCATGGTGATCAGCGACGTCCGCGTCTTCGACGGTGAGGAGGTGCTGCCCCGCGCCGACGTCCTGATCGAGGACGACCGCATCGCCCAGGTGGCCGCACCCGGGGCCCTGCCGCCCGCCACGCTGGCGCGGGCCGCCCGGATCGACGGCGCCGGGCGCACCCTGCTGCCGGGCCTGATCGACGCGCACACGCACGCCTTCGACGGCAGCCTCGCCCAGGCCCTGCGGTTCGGGGTCACCACCGAGCTCGACATGTTCGCCATGCCGGGCAACGTCGCGCGGCTGCGCCGCGCCGCCGCCGACACCGTCGCCGACGTGCGCACCGCCCAGGTCGGCGCCACCGCTCCCGAGGGTCACCCCATCCAGATCATGGGGGAGCTCTACGGGCCGTTCGACATGGTGGCCGACCCAGACCAGGCCGAGGGCTTCGTCCAGGCCCGGCTGGACGGCGGTGCCGACTACCTCAAGATCGTCATCGACGACGGGTCGTCGGGCGGCGCGTCCCTGCCCTGCCTGACGCCGGCCGCCGTCGCCGCCCTGGTCGAAGCGGGCCACGCGGCCGGGCTGACCACCATCGCGCACGTCGCCACCGCCCATGACACCGCCGTCGCGCTGGACGCGGGCATCGACGGCCTGGCTCACCTGCCCAGCGACGGGCACGGTGAGCGGATCGCCGCCCTCGCCGCCTCGTACGGCGTGTTCGTGGTCGGCACCCTGTCCTTCACCGAAGCGATCACCGGTACCGAGGGGCGCGAGCTGTGGCGTGACGAGCGGGTCTGGGGACAGCTCGACGACCAGACCCGCGCCGCCGCCACCGCGGACATCAGCGGCTTCCCCGTCGATCCCGACGGCATCGCCAACGCGCTGGAGACCGCCGCCGCGCTGCACCGCTTCGGTGTCCCCCTCCTGGCCGGCACCGACGCCAACGACGGCCCGCACGGCGGGTTCCTCGCCCTGCACGGCGCCAGCATCCACCGTGAGCTGGTGCTGCTCACGAAGGCCGGTCTCAGCCCCGTGCAGGCGTTGGCGGCCGCGACCAGCGTGCCGGCCCGCCACTTCGCCCTGCGCGACCGCGGCCGCATCGCGCCCGGGCTGCGGGCCGACCTCGTCCTCGTCGACGGTGACCCCACCACGGACATCACCGCGACCCGGTCGATCGTGGAGGTGTGGCGTCGCGGCACTCGCCACATCCGTCCCTGAGGCCGCTGCCCCCCGCGGGACTCGCGCGCCCCGCGGCGGCGCACGGCGACGGGACGGCGGGTGACGGGACGGCGCGCGTCGGCCCTTAGAGGTTGTTGCTGAACCCTGAGGCCCGGGTGGATGATCTAGGTCCGTCGAAGCGCGACCGCAGTCTGTAGCCGCTGTGGGGGCGGTAGAAGCCGCCGTCACGGCGTAGCGTCAGAACGGACGGGCGGAGCAGGTCGCGGGCCACTTCCTCGCCGTCGCGGTCGAGGAGGCTGTAGGTGCGCCCGAGAACAAGGTCGAGTTTGCGAGTGTCGCGCTTGCCGCGCGTGAGTGGCCGACTCTCCACTCCTCATCGAACGGACACAACAACACGAGCACACGCTCGTCGGTTTCGGCTAGCCTCCCCCTGGCGCGTGATCTCAGGTCCTCGACGTGGCCGGCGGCGACCGGGCGCTCGACACCGCCACGGCCGAGGTTCAGGCGAGGGCGTTGGCCAGGATGGGAAGGTTGCCGATGGCATGCGCGCCGATGCACAACAGCAGGTTGCGGCGGACCCAATAGAGGCCGACGAAGAGCAGCGATCCCACGGCGACCATGGTCAGCGTGGTGGCCCCGCCCGAGCCGGGCACGTGCGAGCCGACGAACACCACATAGGACACGAGCGCGGCCAGCCAGGGCCGGGCGAGCTCGATGACCCGCTCCATGAGGAAGCCGCGGAAGAAGAGCTCCTCGACGACGGCCGCGTTGACGATCAAGTGAACGCTCCCGGCGACCGACAGGCTCGCCACGATCTGTCCCGACGGCGACTGCTGGTCGGGGCCCGTGCCCATGACAAGCCCGTACAAGGTGACACTGACCACCAGCGCCAGGACGGCCAGCCCAACGGTGATCAGGACGTCCCGCCCACGAGGGGCGTGCAGGCCCACCGATGACAGCGGCCGCCGCTCCACGGCCCGGACGAAGCCCAGCAGCAGCGCGGCGGCAATCCAGCGCGACACCAGGACGAGGTCGAAGTCCACCGCGCGATCGTCATCGCCCAATAACCAGGCCGCGTGCTGCACGAGCGTGGGGACGAACCACAGTGCCACACCGACGGCCAGCGCCACGAGGGGCGGAACGCGGACGGCGGTCTTCACTTCGCCTCCCGAGTGCTCACGACCTTGGTCTCGGTCAGGCGGTCGAGCACCCGCCGCCGGTCGCCCCACACGACCGGCGCCCAGTCCAGCCAGGCAAAGGGTCCCACCAGCAGGCTGAGCCGCCGCACGACACCGGCGACCGGGTGGATGCGCAGCCCGGCCTCGGTCACGACGCGTAGTTTCATGAGGCGCTTGCCTGGAGTCGTGCCGGTCCATGCCTCCAGCAGCCCCAGTCCGACGATCGACCAGAGCAGAGCGAGCGGGACACCCAGGCTGTAGAGCAGTCCGGCGTAGTCGTAGCCGGTGCCGCACTGCAGGGGTGCGAGGGCCACGCAGCCGTCACCGATCTTGACGTGCACGAAGGGCGGGAACGCCAGCGCGAAGCCGTTCCCCACCTCCATGGTCCGGACGATCCCCTGAACGAGCAGCGCGATCGTGACCCCGACGAGCGGTAGGTTGTCGATCACGACCGCGGCGAGCCGCGCATCCATGGGAGCCGGCGGTGCGGACCGCAGTTCGGCGAAGGCGGCCGCCGCCTCTTCCGGGGCGCCGAGGCGGCTCAGGACCTGGGCTAACTCTCCCACCTCCGCGGCGTCGGACAAGTGCTCGCCGAGCTCCGCCTTCGCCCTGTCCCGGGCCGGGCCCGTCAGATGGCGGGCGACCTTTTCCGTGTAATCGTCGATGATCTGCCGCTCGTCGGTCATTCCTGCACCTCACCAAGTGTGTCGAGTAGTTGTCGCATCCCGTCGACCAGGCCGCTCCACTCGGTACGCAGCATGGCGAGGTACGCGCGACCGTCTGGGGTGATGACGTAGTACTTGCGCGGCCTGGCACGCCCTTCCGCCTCCCAAGTCGCGAGGATGTGGCCGGAATCCTCCAGCCGGTGCAACAGCGGATAGAGCGTGCCCTCCTTGACCTCCAGGACCCCCTCGCTCGTCTGCCGCAGCACTTTCAGCAGCTCGTAGCCATATCGGCGGCGGACGCTGAGGACGGACAGCACGGCCAGCTCGGTCGTGCCACGTGCGAGCTCGCGACGCAGACGGGCGATGGTTGCCGATTCCGGCGTCGCCTCGGTGTCCTCAGCCATGAGGGCATAGTATGACCCGATACCTTGTGTGGCAAGGTAACAGGTCGGTCTAGTCTTTTCCCATGTCGTGGGATTGAAGGCATCTAGACCTGCTGAAACGCGCCCGCTCGATATTGAAGGAGACGACGTCGCCGGGCCAAGTGGCGATGTCGAGCATCCAGTCGTGGGTGCCGGGTGGCGGCGGTGTCCTGCCGTCGCGGATGAGCGATTTGGACAGTTTGGCACCGGTGTCAGTGAGCACCATCGGGGTGAAGATGCGCAGTGGCGGGGCCAGGCATCTCGCCCCCGCTGTCGACGGCGGCCCCGGTCGTGATGTGACCTGCGAGGCCTGGTGGCTCGCGACCGTCACGCAACGGCCTTGACCCGGCACGCCGGGTCAAGGCCGTTGCGTGCTCGATGCCCCGGCGCAGAAGATGCGAGCGTACGAGCGTCCTTGGCTGTGATCACGGGCGGGGCGAGACCGGTTCTTAGATAGGCGGCGTTATCTGGCAAGATGGCAATCACCGCCCGGGTACCAGCTGGGCGGTGATCGTGGACGCGGAGGCTTTGTCTTCCGTTATCTTGCAACTCGGCGGATTGCGGAAGGCGCGGGTCGGCCAGGAAGCCCCCCAGGTAGCGAACGGTCATGAGCTGAAGGGCGAAGCCGCACCGGATGTGCCGACCCCGGTGTCCCTTGATGAGGGCCATGTCCTCGTTGTCCAAAAAGAAGATCTTCTCCATCTCGGCCCCGGGTAGCCGGCCCGCCATCAGCTGCGGTAGCGGCGGGCGGCGGTGTCAGGGCTGACATCCAGAACTGCGCCGATCTCGTCCCAGGTGGCGCCGGACGCCCGATCGGCGGCGACGGCCGCGGCCAGGACGGCGCGGGCCTGAGCGAGCAGGGGCAGCGCGGCCGCGGCGTAGCCGGCGATCGGCCCGGATTTCCAGCCAGTCTGCTGGGTGGGCAGGGGGAGGTCTTCCGCGTGCAGGTCGAGGGCCAGCTTCCCGGCTGCCTGAGCGAGGTGTTCGGCCTGGTCGCGGAGATGACGGCGCTGCTTGCGGGTGTTGTCCTGGCGCTGGTGGCGCTGGTGGCGCTGGGTGAGCGGACGCCAGCGCCTGGCGCGCGTGCGGCCGAAGGTCCACCGGCAGGCGTCGGAGCAGTACTTGCGAGGCTGTCAATCCCCTCAAAGTGTGGAGACGGTTCTACGCCACAGCGGTCCTCAGCAGGACCGTTGATGCTTGCCGCTTCTCGATCATCTGACGCTCGAATGTGACAGGCGGCAGCCCGTCGTTGGCACTGTGCCTGCGGTTGATGTTGTAGAAGTCCGCGATCCAGGTCGCGATCTTCAGTCGGGCCTCCGCGCGGGTGCGGAAGCGATGGCGGTGCACGAATTCAACCTTCAGGACGCTGTTGAACGCCTCCGAGGCGGCGTTGTCGAGTGCGCACCCGACCCGGCCCATCGACTGCACCGCTCCGTGCTTGCGGCATTTAGCCTGGTAGCGGGCAGCCGTATATTCCGAGCCGCGATCGGAGTGGAAGATCACCCCGTCCACGTCACCACCCCGCGTGACCACAGCCATCTGCAGCGAGGCGACCGTCAGCGCCGCGTCATGATGTTCGGACATGGCGTAGCCGAGCAGTCGGCGTGAGAACAGATCCTCGACCGTGGCCAGGTACAACTTGCCCTCATCGGTGTCGATCTGCGTCACATCGCCGCACCACAACACGTCCGGCGCGACCGCGTCGAACTTCCGGCGGACCAGATCCGGCGCGGCCGGCCGCTTGCCCTGCCGGGTCAGCGAACGCGGTCTCTTCGGCCTGCGCCCGGCCAGGCCGAGCTCGGCCATCCGCTTGGCCACTGTGTTCTCCGACAGCTGCCAGCCCCCGGCCCGCAGGTCCTGGGTGATGCGGGGCGACCCGTAGGTGCCACCGGAAGCGGCGAAGTGCCGCTTGATCTCTTCATCCAGACGGGCGCGCCGCTCTTGTCGAGCCGTCGGCCTGCGGTTCCTCCACTTGTAGAACCACGAGGACGATACTCCCAGCGCACGGAAGCAGATCGTGTGGGGGACACCAAACTCGGTCCTCTGGGACTCGATGAACTCCACCACGGTTATCGGTTCAGCGAGTCCTTGACCCATAGGACCACGGATCGTTTGAGGACTGTGAGGCTGGAGAGGTACCGCCCGACAAGCCAGGTTATGACCCAGTTTGAGACTGGCCACCGTGCCTTGGTGATGACCTGTCGCCCTGGCCCGGGCGGTGCCGCCGGACCAGGCGTGGATGTGTCCCCATAGGGGCCTCGCCATGTGCATCATCACAGTCCTGACCTCCTCGCCCGGCCGGTGACCATCACCTTCCGAGCCCGTGAGGAGATCCGTGATCCGCCCCGCCGACGACCACACCGTCCCTGCCGACGCCGACACCGACGTTGATGAGGAGATCGTCCTCGGCGTGGACACCCACAACGACGTGCACGTCGCAGCAGTGATCACCGTCATGGGCGTGCTCATCGGCACCCAGGCGTTCCCGGCCACCGCCGACGGATATGCCGCGCTACTGGACTGGGCGCGCGGACACGGCCAGCTGCGACGAGCTGGAGTTGAAGGCACCAGCTCGCACGGCACCGCGCTCAACCGCTTCCTGCGCCGCCACGACATGCAGATCCTGGAGATCAACCGACCCGATCGGGCCCGTCGGCGGCGGCGCGGTAAGAGCGACGCCATCGACGCCGAGAACGCCGCACGAGCCGTGTTGTCGCAGGAGGCCGCTGCCATCGCCAAGACCGGTGACGGCGCCGTCGAGATGATCCGCATGCTCAAAGTCGCCAAGGATTCGGCGGTCAAGGCTCGCACGCAAGCCATCAACCAGCTGCGGGCCATCCTCATGCGCGCCGACCCGACGCTGCGCGATGCGCTCGCTGGTCTTGGGCCGACTACGCTCATCCGCACCTGCGCAGACCTGCCCGAGGATGAGCATCGCACCATCGACGACGCGGCCCGCACCGTGCTGCGCATGCTCGCCCGCCGGATCCTGGCCCTGACCGAAGAAGCTCGCGCTCACGAACGCGCACTGGTCGCGATCATCACCGAACGCGCGCCGCGACTGTTGCAGCGGCACGGAAGCGGGCCGGACACCGCCGCCGCGCTGCTCATCACCGCCGGCGACAACCCCGACCGGCTCGGGAGCGAAGCGGCCTTCGCCGCCCTGTGTGGCGTCAACCCGATCGAGGCGTCCTCCGGCAAGACCGTCCGGCACCGGCCGCGGTGGTGACCGGCGCAGCAACAGCGCCCTCTACACGATCGTCGTGACCCGCCTTGGCCGCGACGCGCGCACCCGCGCCTACGCCGACCGCCGCACCACGGAGGGCAAATCCAAGAAAGAGATCATCCGCTGCCTCAAGCGCTACGTCGCTCGCGAAGTCTTCCCGATCATCATCGAAGCACTCTCACCTGCGGATACCTCGTCCGCTGCGGCTTGACAAGCATAGGGGCGTCATCACGCTCATCCTCCAGCACCGCGCGCTCCTTCTCCCAGGCGGCCCTGTCCTTGGCGTGCTGCCGGACCAGCTCAGCCTTCTCCCGCCGCAGCCGCGCCAGCTCCTCCTGCTCCGACTCCTTCAGCTTGCCGCCTCCGTCGCCGTCCCGCCCGACCTGCCCTGTTGCGTGCCGGTCCATCTGCACCCAGTTGTACAGCGTGTACTCGTTGACACCCAGGTCCCGCGCAATCTGCGCGACGGGCTTGCCCGTCTCCTTGACGATACGCACCGCCCCAGCCTGGAACTCTGGATCAAAGCGCCGCCTCGTGATTCCTGCCACGACCAAACCTCTCCTGGTTCGGTCTCCACGCTACGAGGGGAAGCTCAGCAGCTCGGGGTGTTTCTTGATCACGCGGCGGCTGACAGGTTGTACGCCCTGTACCACCTGATCGCTTTCCGGGGTCTGCGCCGGGGCGAGGCGTGCGGGGCGCGCTGGGTCGATGCCGAGTTGGATGAGGGGCTGCTGGCCACGGCCAGGCAACCCAACAACGTCGGGCGGCAGGTGAAGGAGGGCTCGCCCAAGACGGAGTCGTCGGACGCGGCGGTCGCGCTGGACTCGGGAACGGTGGCCGTCCTTCGGGCGCACGGGGAGCGGCAGGAGGCGGAGCGGCTGGCGGCGGGGCCGGCGTGGATCGACAGCGCGCGGCCCCGACCTGGAAGAAAAGCTACGGCTTCCACCCGATGACCGCCTTCGCCGACCATCAGGGCGACGGTGGCGGCGAAGGCGGCGGCCCTGATGCTGCGGCCCGGCAACGCCGGCTCCAACACCGCCGCCGACCACATCGAGACGACCCGGCTCGCCCTGGCCCAACTGCCCAAGCACCTGCGGCGCACCGTGCTCATCCGCACCGACTCCGGCGGCGGCACCCGAGAGTTCCTCGCCTGGCTCACCCGACCCGGACGATGGCTGAAGTACTCCATCGGCTTCACCATCACCGACGACATCGCCGCCGCCATCGGCAAGCTCCCGGCCACCGCCTGGACCCCCGCCTACGACGCCGACCGCCAACCGCGGCCGGGGGCCTGGACCGCCGAGCCCACCGGCCTGCTGAAGCCGGCCGGCTGGCCCAAGGGCATGCGCGTCATCGTCCGCAAAGAACGCCCGCACCCCGGTGCCCAGCTGCGCTTCACCGACCTCGACGGGCACCGCTTCACCTGCTTCGTCACCGGCACCCCCGGCGGCCAGCTCGCCGACCTGGAACTACGCCACCGCCGCCGCGCCCGCGCCGAAGACCGCATCCGCGCCGCCAAGGACACCGGCCTGCGCAACCTGCCCCTGCACGACTTCACCCAGAACCAGATCTGGCTCGAGATCGTCGCCCTGGCCTGCGAACTGCTCGCCTGGATGCAATTGCTCGCCCTGCACGGCACCGACGCCCGCCGCTACGAGCCCAAACGCCTGCGGCTCCGCCTGTTCGCGGTGGCCGGCCGGCTGGTGCACGGCGGCCGCCGCCTGCATCTCCGCATCCCTACGCGATGGCCCTGGGCCCGCCAGATCATCACCGCCCTGACCCGCCTGCACGCCCTGCCCACACCGACCTGACCAGCACCCACCCGCCCCCACGATCAGGAAAGGAGACCCTCAGGGCCCGTGGAACCCCGCCCACCCGGCGCGACAGCCGGGCACCCACGCTGACCACCCGCTGACCACAGCGAGGAAATCGACCTCCAGCCGAACACTTCAGCCGACCAACTCAAGATCGAGAAAGATCGAGGCTAAAGGGCGGCCTACGTGAGGCGGTCTACCCCGGCGGCAGCTCCTATGCTTCCAGCGGCGGATCTCCTTGCATCCTCTGCACCCCATCCGGCATTCCGACCATAACCCCTGTCGACCTGCCATCGGGTGGCGGCGCCGACACCTCCCTACAGCCACCTTCTGTGCAGCCCCTGCCGGAAGGCGAATGGTGGGACTGGATCCACGGCTTCTTCATGGGAGCAACCGACGCCGGCCAATGGGATGACGTGTGCGCCAGAACCACCGACAGCGCAGCGGAGTACGAAATGTGCTGGAGCGGCACACATCCTGGCAACGGCAACCAGTCATATCGCAGTGGCTATGACTTTTGGATGCCCAACCCGGACTACGTCGGCGCCCCCGTGATAGGCCCAGGCTCTCCGATAGGGAGGGGCGGACTGCCCTGCCAGTGTTTTCGTGGTGCTCGGCTTGGAGAATCGCCACAACTGACGCCAAGGCCGAACGATTTTAAGGTTGATCCTAAAACCGGATATGTTAAGTCTAGTCACGGTGTATCCACTTTTGATAATTCTGACAGTGTTGCATCCAAGGGATTCGTGCCACACGAGATCGACCAGTCGAGCAGTATGCCCAAGAGCTCGGCAAGATCAAGTTCAAGTAGTCAGCAGCAAGGATGGCCGTGGCGGCTTACATAATCAACTTCCCAAACTGGCTAGATGGATACGAGCATGAAACACAGTCCAAAGGCTATCTGGTAGGGGTACGAGTAGAGTCCGACAATCGAGTCTATGATCTAGTAATTTATGACCCAATACGGCTGCGCCAGGATATCGAAGATGAGGTGCAATCGGCCGGCTACTTCGCAGCCCCGAACCTGCTGGTCGTAAGCGTAGTAACTCGAGCGGAAATCGAGGCAGCCATACGTGATATATCAGGCAGTGGATTCTCGGGCTTCCATGCAAATACATCCATTTAAGTTAGCGCTGTGGGCCCATTGACAGCAGGATGCCAGACATCAGAAGCCGTCGATAATTTCCGAATTCATTATGGCACGACCGTTGGCGAAACGCGTTGCGCTACGCTTATATCCTTGCGTCCTACTAGTTAAAAAAGAAACTCTTCATCAGCATGTACAGTAGCCGGGCATCTCTGCGGTGACGGCCCTGACATGTTCACGAGTGTCACGTACTTCAAGAGCTGGATCTCGAGCGTCATCTCACGGTGAGCCCGGCCTGAGTCACGACCGGGTCGTGGCCTCGTGTGCGCCCGGCCGCAATCGCGATCAGCTTCGACTGTCACCCGTCGAGGCCGGAGGAGCGACTGCGGCCGGGCACCGCAGGGCAGCCGGCCACGAGAGCACGGTCTGTCCGCGGGACCACGCCGCACCGGGTTGATCGACGTGAAGCGTCCCTCCGACCGGGGCAGCTCCGCATCGAGGAGGAGTTGTCCCCTCATCGGACTCATGAGCCGGAGGTTAAGTCCGTTCAAGACACAGCGGCGAGACCCTTCCTACGGTCTTGCTGACCCATGCTTGAGAACTCTTGGACGACCAGATCATGATGACGACAGGCGCCCGTGCAATTCGTTTCAACGTGCTGGGCCCGCTGGAGGTGGTGGAAGGCGACGACATCGTCTCCGTTCCTGCCGCCAAGCAACGGATCATTCTCGCCACGTTACTCCTACGAGCCAACCGGTTCGTCTCCGTCGACGAGCTGGTCGAGCGGATGTGGGACTGCGACGAACGGGCATCCGGGCGCGGAGCCGTGCAGACGCACATCGGCCGGCTGGGTCGCGCCTTAGTACTCCAGCCGCACTTCGGGATCTGGGCTGGTCGAAGTCCCGGACGTGAGACGGCCACCGCCGCGACCATGGGGTTGTGAAGCTCCAAGGTGATCGGCGATGGCCGTGGTGTCCACGGTAGCCCAGGCGGTCCCGGCGTGTTGGGACGATGCGCTGGATGAGCTGTTCTCCCAAGTACTGGCGCCGTTTTCGTGCGGCGTGAGCCGCGGCTGCGGGCGCGGGCGGCGTTGGAAGGACTGCTGAGCGATCTGGAACGCAAGAACAGCTGGTCACTGGCCGAGTACGCCGGAGACTCATCTCCCGATGGGATGCAACGGTTGTTCAACCACGCA
>NZ_BAAAMU010000004.1:0-193710 GCF_039529435.1 Nonomuraea maheshkhaliensis | reverse complement strand
GCCCACCTGGAAGAGCGGCGTCCTGCTGGTGTCGCGCACCGGCTGCGGCGCCTCGGAATGAGCGGCGCACAGGTCGGCACGGCACCTCGGAAGGATTGGTTCAGGGGCGGTTCAGCGCTCGACCTCGCCCCTGATGAACTTCTCGACGTAGTCGCGGGCCTCGTCGTCGGAGTACTGCTTGGGCGGCGACTTCATGAAGTACGAGGACGCCGACAGGATCGGCCCGCCGATGCCCCGGTCGAGCGCGATCTTGGCCGCCCGCACCGCGTCGATGATGATCCCCGCCGAGTTGGGCGAGTCCCACACCTCCAGCTTGTACTCCAGGTTGAGCGGCGTGTCACCGAACGAGCGCCCTTCCAGGCGGACGTAGGCCCACTTGCGGTCGTCGAGCCACGGCACGTGGTCCGACGGGCCGATGTGCACGTCGGCCTTGCCCATCTCGTGCGGGATCTGCGAGGTGACCGACTGCGTCTTGGAGATCTTCTTCGACTGGAGCCGCTTGCGCTCCAGCATGTTCATGAAGTCCATGTTGCCGCCGAAGTTCAGCTGGTACGTGCGCAGCAGCTCGACCCCGCGGTCCTCGAACAGCTTGGCCAGCACGCGGTGCGTGATCGTGGCGCCGACCTGCGACTTGATGTCGTCACCCACGATCGGCACGCCGGCCTCGGTGAACTTCTCCGCCCACACCGGGTCGGAGGCGATGAAGACCGGCAGCGCGTTGACGAAGGCCACCTTCGCGTCCAGCGCGCACTGCGCGTAGAAGCGGTCGGCCTCCTCCGAGCCCACCGGCAGGTAGGAGACGAGCACGTCGACCTGGTTGTCACGGAGCACCTGGACCACGTCGACGGGCGTCTCGTCGGACTCGTCGATGATCTCCTGGTAGAACTCGCCCAGGCCGTCGAAGGTGTGGCCCCGCTGGACGGTCACCCCCGTGGGCGGCACATCCGTGATCTTGATCGTGTTGTTCTCGCTGGCGACGATGGCCTCGGACAGGTCGCGGCCGACCTTCTTGGCGTCCACGTCGAAGGCGGCGACGAACTCGACGTCGCCGACGTGGTAGTCGCCGAACTTCACGTGCATGAGGCCCGGCACCCGTGTGTCCGGGTCCGCGTCCTTGTAGTAGTGAACGCCCTGGACCAGTGACGACGCGCAGTTGCCGACACCGACAATGGCCACGCGAACCGAACCCATCGCACTCGCTCCTTTACTCATCAGTTGACGTATCTCTTTCGGGCCTGTCCTCCGACGAGGCCCGACGCTCAGTTGCGATCAGCTCGTTCAGCCAGCGCACCTCGCGTTCGACGGACTCGAGCCCGTGACGTTGCAGCTCAAGCGTGTAACTGTCGAGACGCTCCCGAGTGCGCGCCAGCGCGGTGCGCACCGCGTCGAGCCGCTCCTCCAGCCGGCTCCTGCGGCCTTCGAGGATGCGCAGGCGCACCTCCGCCTCGGTGTGGCGGAAGAAGGCGAAGTGCACCCCGAAGCTCTCGTCCTCCCAGGCGGAAGGACCGGCCTGCGTCAGCATGTCCTGCAGTCGTTCCTTGCCCTCTGCGGTCAGCTTGTAGACGATCTTCGATCTGCCGCCGACGATCGCGGCGGGAGCGGGCTGCTCCTCCGCGATGAGGCCCTGGGCCAGGAGCGAGCGCAGGCACGGGTACAGCGACCCGTAGGAGAACGCACGGAACATCCCCAGCAGGGCGTTGAGCCGTTTGCGCAGCTCGTAGCCGTGAAGCGGAGTCTCGTGCAGCGACCCGAGCACGGCCAGTTCCAGGACTCTGCCCTGTCCGCCGGCCATGGGAACCGTCCCCTCTCGCGTCTATGTATCGAGCCGATACATCACGAGGATACGTCGGGTCGCTATATGACGGCAATCTCTGAATCTGCCAAGCCGTTGGGATCAACCCGAAAAACGCCGTAGTCTGGCGCCCATGTGGTCACAGAGAAGGGTGGTGGATTACGGCCTCGCGAAACGGGCGGTGGTCCGCTCCCTGCGTTCGGGGCGCGCCTCGCGCGGCGACGTCTGTGACGCACAGCCCTACCTCCTTCGCGCGGCGCGCCACTTCGGCGAACCGACCGAACGCCCCTGCCCGGTCTGCGAAAGGGAGAACGTCACCAACGTGACCTATGTCTACGGCGATTGCCTCGGAAGGCATGCCGGTCAGGCAAAGGTCGCATCAGAACTCGCCGCAATGGCCCATGATTACGATGAGTTCCGGGTGTACGTGGTCGAGGTCTGCCAAGGTTGTTCCTGGAATCACCTGACGGTTTCGTACGTCCTCGGGAACGGACCGCCTGACCTCGTCGGCCAAGCGTGATGACCGAGGGCGGCGAGAAACCTCACGCCCGACCGCCGTTTCTGTTCCGATGACGTTGCGAGGACGTGTGAGTAACAGCATGAACGAGGGGACCGGCCGCCCGGGGAGACGCCGACGCTCCAGCTCACCCCGTTCTTTGCCACAAAATGGCGCACCCCAAACCGGCGACCAGGGTTGGGACTCCAGGCAACCGCCACGCCGCGCGGAGGCCGCGTACGAGCAGACCGGCGCCATGGCCGCGCAGCCGTACGACGAGGGCCCGCCTCGGCGTCCCGAGCCGCGGCAGGCGCGCGCCGAGCACCACCAAGGCCCTGGTGACCCCTACCAGCGCGGTGGCGAGCAGCCGCCGCGCTCGCACGCGCGCCAGGACACGCGCGGGGTGACCAACCAGGAGACGATCGTCAGCGACGGGCCGCGGCGCTCACGCCGTCGCGGCGCGGGCGGCCCGCCCGAACCTCCTGGGCCTCCGAGGCCGCCGAGAGAGAAGGACGGCGGCGGCAGAGGCGGCTGGCGCAGGTTCGTCCCGAGCTGGAAGATCGTGGTGGCCGGCGCCGTGGTGCTCGCGGCCGGCCTGTTCGGCATGGTCATGGTCGCGTACGCCAACACCCCCGTGCCCGACGCCGCGCAGGCGGACGCGCTGGCCCAGCAGAGCACGATCTACTACCGGGACGGCAAGCACGTCATCGCCAAGCTGGGCTACAAGCGCGAGATCGTGCCGATCGAGAAGATGGCCGACAGCGTCAAGGACGGCGCGGTGGCCATCGAGAACGACACGTTCTACGAGGACTCCGGCATCTCCATCTCCGGCATGTTCCGCTCGCTCTGGAACACCGCGACCGGGCAGCAGCTCCAGGGTGCCTCGACGATCACCCAGCAGATGGCCCGCGGCTACTACGACGGCCTCAGCCAGGAGGTCTCGATCAAGCGGAAGGTCATGGAGATCTTCGTCGCGGTCAAGCTCGACGACACCATGACCAAGGACGAGATCCTCGCCACCTACCTCAACACGGTCAACTTCGGCCGGGCCTACGGCGTGGAGGCCGCCGCCAAGGCGTACTTCGGCCCCCGCGTCACCGCCGCCAAGCTGACCCCCGAGCAGGGCGCCTACCTCGCCGCGCGCATCCAGCAGCCCGCGTGGGCCCCCGACGCCCCCGAGCTCAAGTGGCGCTTCAACACGGTCATCCAGTACATGGCCGAGCAGTGGCCGGAGAAGTACGGCAACCTGCCGAAGACCGCCAAGTTCCCCAAGACGATCAAGAACTCCGGCGACGGCGGCCTCGGCGGCCTCAACGGCTACATGGTCGAGCAGGTGCTGCAGGAGCTGAAGCAGCGCGGTCTGACGCCTGACGAGGTCAAGAGCGGTGGCTACGACATCGTCTCGACCTTCGACAGGAAGCTCATGAAGGCCGCGCAGACCGCGATGAAGAGCACGCGCAAGGCCTTCAACATGTCCACCGAGTTCCACGGCGGCCTGGCCGCGGTGGACCCGAAGAACGGGCGCGTCCTCGCCTTCTACGGCGGTGACGACTACCTCACCGACCCGTGGAACGAGCCCTTCCAGTCGACCAAGCAGGCGGCCTCCGCGTTCAAGCCGTACGTGCTGGCGGCCTGGCTGCAGGCCGGTTACTCGCTCAAGAGCTACGTGCCGGGCAACCAGACCGTGCCCAAGGAGCTGCCCGGCCAGCAGGCGGGCGGCATCAAGAACAGCCACAACGTCGGCGCGGCCGTGGACGTGATCAAGGCCACCGCCCAGTCGGTCAACACGGCGTTCGTGTCGATGGCGTTCAAGCTGCCCAACCAGCTCGACGACGTCAAGAACCTGGTCGAGTCGGCCGGGTTCAACACCCAGCGCATGGAGGACGACGTCAAGGTCCACCACTACCAGTTCGCCATCGGCAGCGCACTGGTGACGCCGGTGGAGCAGGCGGCCGGATACGCGATCTTCGCCAACGGCGGGAAATACACCCGCTACCACGTGGTGCGCCAGGTCAAGCTCAACGGCAAGGTCGCCTACCCCGAGCAGGCCCCCTCCAAGTCGGTCATCGACCCCGGCGTGGCGGCCGACTCCACGATCGCCATGCAGGAGGTGCTCAAGTCGGGCACCGCGGCGGGCAAGGGCCTGGGCGCCCGGCCGGCGGCCGGCAAGACCGGTACGAACAACGACGAGAAGGAAGCCTGGTTCGTCGGCTACACGCCGCAGATCTCCACGGCGGTCGGGTTCTACCGCGAGCAGTGCGTGACCAAGACGGGCCGGGTCGTCCCGCCCGAGCACTCCAACTGCCCGATCTTCCGCAAGGGCAGCAAGAAGTTCGGGCCGAACAACCCGTACACACGGCCCAAGGAGGTCTCGCTCGGGTTCGAGGGCGCCGGCCCGCCCACGATCGCCTGGCAGAAGTTCATGCAGCTCGCCCACGAGGGCCTGCCCGTCGAGCAGTTCCCCGACCGGGCCGAGGTGGGCGTGCCGGAGAACATCGTGCCGAGCCCGACGCCGACCCCGACTCCGACGCCGGAGAGCGACAACCCGTTCGACAGCGACAACCCGTTCGACCAGGGCGACGAGGACTGCTTCATCAACTGCGGCGACGACGCAGGCACCGATGACGACGCCTCCATCGACGACGGTCTCGACGAGGACACCGGCGGTCCGGGTTCGGGCGACCTCGACTTCTCGAACGGCGGCGCCGCTCCCGACGCCAGACCCACAGGGACCGGCCCGATGTACTTCAGGCCAGAGGACCAGTGACGAGCACAGAGGCACGCGCCACCTGGGTGACGCGTGCCGTGCCTTATCTGCCCCTCGGCCTGATCGCGGCCCTCGGCGCGAGCCTGGCGTACGTGGTGCGCCTGCCCTGCCGCACCGGGGGCTGGAACGACCAGGTCACCACGTACACGAACTTCTGCTACACCGACATCTACCCCCTCTACTTCGACAGGGAGCTGGCCACCCAGAACCCCTACTTCGCCCAGGTGCCGTTCGACAAGCAGGTCGAATACCCCGTGGTGCTGGGCGAGGTCATGCAGGTGATGAGCTGGATCTCGCGGGCGCTGGAGCTGGACAAGGTCGCGCAGGCCGTGCGCTTCTACGACCTGACCGTGATCCTGCTCGGCGTCTGCCTCGTGATCGGCGTGCTGCTGATGGCCGCGGTGGCCGGCCCGACGCGCCGGTGGGACTCCCTCTGGTACGCGATCTCGCCGGCCGTGGTGCTGGCCGCCTACATCAACTGGGACCTGGTCGCCGGCGCGCTGTCCATGGGCATGCTGCTGGCCTGGAAGCAGCAGCGGCAGGTGACGGCCGGGGTGCTGCTGGGGCTGGCCATCGCGACCAAGTTCTATCCGCTCATGTTCGTGGGCGCGCTGTTCCTGCTCACGTTGCGCACCGCGCGATGGCGGCCCTTCCTGGTGACCTCCGCCGCGGGCGCGGGCGCGTGGCTGGCGGTGAACCTGCCGTTCATGATCTTCGCGTGGGACGGCTGGCGCAGGTTCTACGTCTTCTCCGAGGAACGCGGGGTCGACTGGGGCTCGGCCTGGCTGTTCTTCCAGAACAAGGGCTGGCCGGTCCTCGGCACCGGGGACGTGAGCGTGCTCGGGATGGCGTCGCTGGTGATCATGTGCGCCGGCATCGCCGTGCTCACGCTGGCGGCGCCGCGCCGGCCGCGGCTGGCGCAGATCTGCTTCCTCGCGCTGGCCGCGTTCATGATGACGAACAAGGTGTGGTCGCCGCAGTTCGTGCTGTGGCTGGTGCCGCTCGCGGTGCTGGCCAGGCCCAACTGGAAGCCGCTGGTGCTGTGGCAGCTGGCCGAGGTCTGGTATTTCGTGGCCATCTGGCTCTATCTGGTCGGCCAGTCGCCGCTCGACCGCGACGACCTGGGCATCGGTGACGACACTTACTTCACCGCCGTCTGGGGCCGGATCATCACCATCGGGATCATGATGGCGTTCGTGGTGCGTGACATCCTGCGCCCCGAGAAGGACACGGTGCGTCAGGCGGGCATCGACGACCAGACGGGCGGCGTGTTCGACGGCGCCCAGGACCGTTTCACGCTGGCGGCCCTCGTCCGATGAGTGCCCGCTCGACACCGGGCGCCCCGGCCGGATGATCACCCGCTCCACCGGCCGGGACGCGCTGCTGCTCTGGTTCGGTTCACGGGCGGGGTTGCTGGTGGCGACCCTGCTCGGCGCGACGCTGTCCGGGTACGCCGACAAGTGGCGCAAGTGGGACACGACGCTGTTCATCACCATCGCCGAGCACGGATACGACGGCGAGCCGGGACAGCCGGTGGACGACGGCCTGCCCGCGTTCCTTCCCGGACTGCCCGTGGCGTTGCGGCTGGTCCACCTCGTGGTGCCGGACTGGGCGGCGGCCGGGCTGATCGTCTCGCTGGTGGCCGGGGCCGTCGCCATGGTCGCGCTGGCCCGGCTGGCCGAGGTCGAGGGCGCATCGGGCTGGATGGCCGTGCTGGCGCTGCTGCTCTTCCCCATGGCGGTGTTCCTGGCCGCCGGATACAGCGAGTCGCTGTTCCTGGCCTTCGCGATCCCGGCGTGGCTGGCCGCCAGGCAGGGGCGCTGGCCGGCCGCCGTGCTGCTGGCCGCGGGGGCCTCGTGCGTGCGGATCACGGGGTTGTTCCTGGCGGTCGCGCTGGTGGTGGAGTTCGCGATGCGCGGGGAGTCGTTGCGGCGGGTGGGGTGGCTGGTCGTGCCGGTGCTTCCGCTGGTGGCGTACTCGTATTACCACTACGGCAGGACCGGCGACTGGCTGGCCTGGAAGCACGCGCAGGAAGCCGGCTGGGGGCGGGACTTCGCCTGGCCGTGGGAGGCGTGGGCGACGACCTGGCACACGGCCATGGGCGGGGGCGACTTCGCGGTGGCCTTCCGGATGGAGCTGGCCGGGGCCGTGGTGGTGGTCGCCGGGCTGGTCTGGCTGCTCGTCCTGCGGCGGTGGAGCGAGGCCGTCTACACGGGCACGCAGGCGGCGGCGTTGATGACCTCGGCCTACTACCTGTCGATCCCGCGCTCGCTGCTGCTGTGGTTTCCGCTGTGGGTGCTGGTGGCCAGGGTCGCGACCAGGCGGACGTGGGTGATCGTCCTTTATGCCCTGATCTCGGGGCCGCTGATGCTGGTCAACGCCGGGCGTTTCCTGAGTGGCGCGTGGGCGGGCTGAGACCTCTACCCACTTTTTCGTCTCGGTAATCCAGGGAAGTTATCCACAGGCTGTGTGCAACCGGCCATGGACTGGTGGGTCACAGGTTCTTGCGCAGGAAGGCGATGTCGTCGGCCTGGCCCTCGGCGGGCGTCTCCACCACGATCGGCGCCCCGGCCGCCCGGCAGACCGCGAGGATCAGCTCGGGGTCGATCTTGCCCTGGCCCAGGTTGGCGTGGCGGTCGGCGCCCGAGTCGAAGTCGTCGCGCGAGTCGTTGCAGTGGACGAGGTCGATGCGGCCGGTGATGGCCTTGACCCGCTCGACCACGTCGACCAGCTCCTCGCCGCCGGCGTGAGCGTGACAGGTGTCGAGGCAGAAGCCCACGTCGAACCCGTCGAGCGCCTCCCACAGCCGGGCGATGCGGTCGAGCTTTCGCGCCATCGCGTTGCCGCCGCCCGCGGTGTTCTCGATCAGCACCGGGATGGGGCACTCCATGCGCTCGAACACCTTGCGCCAGTTGTCGAACCCGGCCTGCGGGTCGTCGCTCTTGTTGACGTGGCCGCCGTGCACGATCAGGCCCTTGGCGCCGAGCCCGGCGGCCGCCTTCAGGTGCTGTTCGAGCAGCTTGCGGCTGGGGATCCTGATGCGGTTGTTGGTGGTCGCCACGTTGACCAGGTAGGGCGCGTGGATGTAGATGTCGACGCCCTCGACCGGCTGCTCGGGCAGCACGGGCTTGTCGTAACCCTGCGGGTCGCCCAGGAAGAACTGCACCACCTCGGCCCCCACCTGGGCGGCGTGGGCGGCGGGGTCGTCCTGACCGACATGAGCTCCGATGCGCACCATGCCGACGAGCTTATCCCGCGCCCTTCGTCCCGAGCCCTGGTCCCGGAGCCCTTGCCGCCCGCCCTGAACCCGGGCCCCGAGCCGGAGCCACGA
The DNA here is from genome assembly GCF_039529435.1 of Nonomuraea maheshkhaliensis. Lineage (NCBI taxonomy): Bacteria > Bacillati > Actinomycetota > Actinomycetes > Streptosporangiales > Streptosporangiaceae > Nonomuraea > Nonomuraea maheshkhaliensis. Next base: position 185,324 of record NZ_BAAAMU010000004.1, on the reverse strand, counting down.
GCCGGAGCCCTGTCGCGAGCCCGCTGAGCGGTGTTTGGCCGGCGCGCCGGAGGGCAGTCGGGAGGCGCCCCCTACCCCGAGGAGAAACCCTATGAGCCGCTGGCGCTTACGAGCGCTGATCGTCCTGGTCTACGTGATCGTCGGCATCTACGTCGCCTGGGTCTACGACTACATCACACCGGGGCTGCTGCGGGACCTCGCGGAGGCGCTGCTCGCGGTGTTCCTCTGGTTCCTGATCCTGCTCGGCATAGACCTGCACATCGGCGCGTGAGTCACATATCGGATGGCCCCGGCAGACGTGCTGCCGGGGTCGTCTCTCGTGTGCGCAGTGCTTATGGTGGGGCTTACGGGTGGGGCTCATGGGGGGGTCATGGGTGGGGGAGGAAGCCGCCGTGGGCGATGCCCAGCGCGGCTCCGACGAACGCGCCGACGAGCCCCACGATGTTGAGCACCCGCTGCGGCGTCGTCGCCGAGACGTATTGTGAGTAGAGCCCCACGCCGAACCCGAGCGTGCCGACCCACGACGCGATCATGTGCGCCGAGGTCCAGAACGTCGCGACGAAGGCGACCACGCCGCACACCAGGGTGACGACGGCGAGAACGTTTTCCACCGGATGCGGGCGTCCGTCGGTGTTGAGCGTGAGCCTGAAGCGTTCCCTCTCGGAGGGTTGAAGCACATGTGGCACGACCACCACCCCCTAGGTTTCCTAAAGGCCTTCCCACCTACTCGCTGCTGGTAACCTGGGGCACGCTGCGTTGTGATGGATGATCCATCAGCCCGGGCTGCCGAAAGGGGCCCGCCCGGGGCAAGACGTCAGCGTCCTCCTGTCACGGCAGAGTGTCGTGACCGCAAGAGTCCAGAGGAGGTTGGAGTCCCGCATGCGTCGTTACGAAGTAATGGTCATTCTGGACCCTTCGCTCGATGAGCGCACCGTCGCGCCGTCCCTCGACCAGTTCCTCACCGTGGTCCGCAACGACGGCGGCACCGTGGAGAAGGTCGACGTCTGGGGCCGTCGCCGTCTCGCCTACGACATCGACAAGAAGTCGGAAGGCATCTACGCCGTCATCGACCTGTCCGCGCAGCCCGCGACGGTCAAGGAGCTCGACCGGCAGATGAACCTCAACGAGGGCATCCTGCGCACCAAGGTCCTGCGTCCGGACGTGCACTAACCTCCGGTTTTTGTCGGGGGAGCCCCGTACTCTGAGCCGTAACCCAAGCGAAGGCGTGCAGGAAGGCGAGCGCTAGCCATGGCAGCAGGCGACACCGTAATCACCATCGTCGGCAACCTGGTCGACGACCCGGAGCTGCGCTTCACCCCGACGGGGCAAGCGGTGGCTCGATTCCGCATCGCGTCCACTCCGCGGTTCATGGATCGACAGACCAACGAGTGGAAAGACGGCGAGAGCCTCTTCCTGACCTGCAACGTCTGGCGGCAGGCGGCGGAGAACGCCGCCGAGAGCCTCCAGCGCGGCATGCGGGTCATCGTGCAGGGGCGGCTCAAGCAGCGGTCTTACGAGACCAAGGAAGGCGAGAAGCGCACGGTCTACGAGGTCGAGGTCGACGAGGTCGGCCCGTCTCTGCGCAACGCCACCGCCAAGGTCAACCGCACCTCCCGCCAAGGTGGGGGCGGCGGCGGCGGCTTCGGCGGCGGTCCCGCCGACGATCCGTGGGCCTCGGCCACCCCAGCCCCGCCTCAGGGCGGCGGCTTCCAGGGTGGCGGAGGCGGCGGCTTCGGCGGCGGTGGCGGTGGTCAGCAGAGCGGCGGCTTCGGCGGCGGCGGCAACGACTTCAGCGACGAACCGCCTTTCTAAATCCCAGTCCACAAGCCCGAGTCCATTCCCGCTCTGACAGCGGGGCTCTGAAAGGAGCACCACGATGGCCAAGCCGGCACTGCGCAAGCCCAAGAAGAAGGTTTGCCTGTTCTGCCACGACAAGATCTCCTACGTCGACTACAAGGACACGGCGCTGCTGCGGAAGTTCATCTCCGACCGCGGCAAGATCCGTGCACGCCGGGTGACGGGCAACTGCACCCAGCACCAGCGTGACGTGGCGACCGCGATCAAGAACGCCCGTGAGGTGGCTCTGCTGCCTTACACGAGCACCGCGCGCTAAGGAGGCCTGTCGAAATGAAGCTCATCCTCACCAACGAGGTCTCCGGCCTCGGCACCCCCGGCGACGTCGTCGAGGTCAAGGACGGCTACGGCCGTAACTACCTCATCCCGCGCGGCTACGCCATGCGCTGGACGCGCGGCGCCGAGAAGCAGATCGAGACCATCCGCAAGGCTCGCGACGCTCGCGAGATCCGCGACCTCGGCACCGCCAAGGAGGTCGCCGGCCAGATCGGCGCGCTGCGCGTCCGCCTGGCCACCCGCGCGGGCGACTCCGGCCGCCTGTTCGGCTCGATCACCACGGGCGACATCGCCGAGGCCGTCAAGGCCGCCGGCGGCCCGATCCTCGACCGCCGCCGCATCGAGATCGTCAACCCGATCAAGAGCGTCGGCTCCCACAAGGTCACCGTCAAGCTGCACCCCGAGGTGTCGGCTTCGGTCGACGTCGAGGTCGTCGCAGGCTGACGCCTGTTTTGAGAAGGCCCTCGCTCGCGGGGGTCTTTTCTTCTTTCAGGCCATCCTCTTTTACGGCAGGCCACCGCGAACCACCCGCCGCACTTCGGCTGAGGGCCCTCCAGGAAACGGCCTCTGACCCTTCACCGGCGGGCCGCCGTGACGCGAGCCCAGGTGGGCCGATTGCCGTGGTCAGCTGGGCCCCCGGGACGATAATCCCTAGTCCATCGGCGTAGAATGCCCTCGTTTCTCTGGCACGTTCCCCCTGGAGGCTTGGCCGTGGCCCGTCCCCTCATGCTGCTCGCGCTGGCCGTGGCGCTCGTCGGTTGCGCACCGGTCGACGACACGGCGACCACGGCCGCCCCCACCACCTCCACCGCCTGCACCAAGGAGCAGCTCGCCCTGGTCACGCCGGGCAAGCTGACGATCGGCACCGACAAGCCCGCCTACGAACCCTGGTTCAAGGACGACGACCCTGCCAACGGGCAGGGGTTCGAGAGCGCGGTGGCGTTCGCCGTGGCGGGAGAGCTCGGCTTCGACCGCACCGAGGTGCAGTGGAACACGGTGAAGTTCGACACCGCGTTCGCGCCGGGGGAGAAGCAGTTCGACTTCGACGTCAACCAGGTCTCGATCACCCCTGACCGGGCCAAGGCGGTCGATTTCAGCAAGGGCTACTACACCGTCAAGCAGGCCATCGTGGCGGTCGAGGGCGGGAAGTACGCCGGCGCGAAGGGCCTGGCCGAGCTCAAGGACGCGAAGATCGGCGTACAGGTCGGGACGACCTCCCTCGAAGCGGTCAAGAACGTCATCAAGCCGTCTAGCGACCCCAACGTCTACAACGAGCAGATCGACGCGGTGAACGCGCTGAAGAACAAGCAGGTCGACGCGCTCGTCGTCGACCTGCCGACGGCGTTCTACGTGACGGCGGCCCAGGTGGAGAAGTCGAAGATCGTCGGCCAGTTCAGCTCGACGGGCGGCACGCCCGAGGAGTTCGGGCTGGTCATGGAGAAGGGCAGCGCGCTCAAGCCGTGCGTGGACAAGGCCGTGGACGCCCTGAAGACGAAGGGCGAGCTGGCCAGGATCGAGCAGGCGTGGCTCGGCTCGGCGGCGGGCGCCCCCGAACTGCGATGAGCGAGTGGGTCAAGTCCGAGCGCCAGGTCAAGCGGGAGCAGGTCCGCAGGTCGTACGCGCGCCGCTCGGCCTCGATCGCGACGGCCTCGACGATCGTCTTCATCGTCCTGCTCGTCTGGCTGGTCTCCCGCTCGCCGGGCTGGCCCCGGGTGCGGGCGACGTTCTTCGACGGCGGCCAGTTCGCCGAGGCGCTGCCCGACGTGCTGGAAGGGTTCCTGCTCAACATCAAGATCTTCCTCATCGCCGAGCCGCTGATCCTCATCGTGGGGCTGCTGGTGGCGCTGGCCAGAGGCGTCAGGACGCCCGCCTTCTTCCCGATCAGGGCCCTCGCCACCCTCTACACCGACGTGTTCCGTGGCGTGCCGACGATCCTGGTGATCTACCTCATCGGGTTCGGGCTTCCGGCGCTCAGGCTGCAGGGCATCCCCACGGACCTGGCGACGCTGGGGATCATCGCGCTGACGCTCTCCTACGGCGGATACGTGGCCGAGGTCTTCCGCTCCGGCATCGAGTCCGTGCATCCCAGCCAGGTGGCGGCGGCCCGCTCGCTCGGGCTGAGCCACGTCAAGACGATGCGGTTCGTGGTGCTGCCGCAGGCCACCCGCCGGGTCGTGCCGCCGCTGCTGAACGACTTCGTCTCGCTGCAGAAGGACACCGCCCTGGTGGCCACGATCGGGCCGCTGGAGGCCCTGCGGCAGGCGCAGATCCACGCGTCCAGCACGTTCAACTACACGCCCTACCTGGTCGCCGCGCTGCTGTTCATCCTGCTCACCATCCCCATGGCCCGGTTCACCGACCACCTGGCCGCCCGTACGCGCAGGAGGCGCGGAGCATGAGCGAGCCGACGACCACCCGCCGCCCCGCAGGGGAGGCGGCATGAGCCTGCTGACGATCGAAGGGGTGTGGAAGAACTTCCAGGGTCATCACGTGCTGCGCGGCATCGACCTGGAGGTGGCCCCGCACGAGGTGGTCAGCCTCATCGGGGCCTCCGGCTCGGGCAAGTCCACGCTCCTGCGCTGTGTCAACCTGCTGGAGACCGTGGACGACGGCAGCATCTACCTCGACGGCGAGGAGATCACCGACCCACGGGCGAACGTGGACCAGGTGCGCAAGCGGCTCGGCATCGTGTTCCAGGCGTTCAACCTGTTCCCGCACATGACCGTGCTGGACAACATCACGCTGGCGCCCCGCCAGGTGCACCGGGTGGAGCGGGCGCGGGCCGAGGAGCAGGCGTACGACCTGCTGGCCAGGTTCGGACTGGCGGAGAAGGCGCGAGCCTACCCCGACCGGCTCTCGGGCGGCCAGCAGCAGCGGGTGGCCATCATCAGAGCGCTGGCCACCCAGCCCAGGCTGATGCTGCTGGACGAGGTCACCTCGGCGCTCGATCCGGCCCTGGTCGTCGAGGTGCTGGGGATCATCAGGGAGCTCAAGGAGTCGGGGATGACGATGATCCTCACGACCCACGAAATGGGCTTTTGTCGGGATATCTCTGACACGGTGTGCTTCCTCGACGGGGGCGTGCTGCTGGAGAAGGGCTCGCCCGAGCAGATCTTCACCGCGCCTGAGCAGCCGCGTACCCAGGAGTTCCTGCGCAGCGTGCTGGAGTCGGGCCGGTTCTAGCGGCCGTGCGCCGGCATGGTGAACCGGCCCTCGGTCCTGATCAGCTCGCTCTGGCGCAGCAGTGCGCCGGTTTCAGCGCCTGTGCCGGCCGTGCACCGGTCGCGGGGGCGGGTTCGGGCGGGCCAGGAGGCTGTGGCGGCGGCCGTACACGAGATAGACGAGCAGGCCGAAGGCCATCCACAGGACGAACCAGGCCCAGGTCAGCACGCGCAGGTTGACCATGAGCCAGAGCGTGGCCAGCAGCGACAGCGCCGGCAGCAGCGGCGAGAGCGGCACCCGGAAACCCCGTTCCAGGTGCGGCATGCGCCGCCGCATCACGATCACCCCCGCCGCCACGAACGCGAACGCGAACAGCGTCCCGAGCACCACGAGCTCCTGCATCGTGAGCACCGGCACGAACTCGGCCAGTACGATCGCCACCAACCCGATCACCAGCGTCACCCGCGAAGGCGTGTGGTAGCGGCGGCTGACCGTGGCCAGGCCGCGCGGGATCAGTCCGTCGCGGGCCATCGAGAACAGCACCCGCGTCTGCCCCACGATCAGCACGAGGATCACGGTGGTCAGCCCGAGCACCGCGCCCACGTCGATGACGTGCACCATCCAGTCCACGCCCACGGCCCTGAACGCGCTCGCCAGCGGCGCGTCCTCGGAGATCCGTGTGTACGGGGCCAGGCCCACCATGACCAGCGCCACCGCGATGTAGATGACGGTGGCGATCACCAGGCTGCGGATCATGCCCTTGGGCACGGCCTTGCGCGCGTTCACGGTCTCCTCGGCGGAGGTGGCCACGATGTCGAACCCGATGTAGGCGAACGCGATCGCCGAGGCCGCCGCGAAGATGCCGAACCAGCCGAACGCCTGGCTCTCGCCGTAGAAGATCTCCAGTATGGTCGCCGGCGCGGCCTCCAGCGTCTTGGGCGGGACGTAGAACTCGCCGTAGTTGGCCACGTCGATGTGCATGACCCCGACGACGATGACCGCGCCGATGGCCAGCAACTTGGCCGACACCATGATCCACAGCGCCCGCAGCCCGATCCGCGCGCCCAGCGCCACGATGCCGGTGAGCAGCACCAGGATCACGAACACCAGCAGATCCTGCACGATGCCGGAGGCGGGGACGCGCACGCCGAAGTTCGCCACCGCGCCGACGGCGATCTCGCCCCAAGCCCTGGCCACCACCGCCGCGGCCAGCTGCAGCTCCAGGATCAGCGCCCAGCCGATGATCCACGCCCAGACCTCGCCGAAGATGACGTACGTGAACGTGTACGCGCTGCCCGAGGTCGGCATCGTGGAGGACAGCTCGGCGTAGCACAGGCACGCGAGCAGGCAGGCGATCCCCGCGATCATGAACGACAGGATCACGCCGGGCCCCGCCGTGGTGGCGGCCTGACGGCCGGCGATGCTGAAGATGCCGGCGCCGATCATCACACCGAGTCCGAGCACCACCAGATCGGCCGGTCGGTAGAGCTCGGCCAGGCTGTGCCGGGCGCCGGTACGCAGGCCGGTCGCCTCGGAAGGCGGTAAGCGCCGCAGGATCGTGGACAAGGAACACCCCGCTCAGGGAACTCGCCCACAATGTCTCACCCCTCGGACAACAGCAAGCACGAAACCATCACGTTGGCACTCCAACCAGGGCTACCGTGCGACGTCATGCTCGGGCGCTCGGGCGCGCGGAGTCGCGGAGGCGCGGTCCGGGCGCGGGGAGCGGCGGCGATCGGGCGGATGTCGTTGACGCGTCTATGCGCCGGTCACCAGCCAGGCGGCGCCGGCCGCCCGCCGGGTCAGGGTGATCCACCGGGCCACCATCCACACCCCCAGCGCACACCAGAGCGCCACCACCCCGAACCCCCACGCGAGCAGCGCCGCCGGAAGGTACGCCACCGTCGTCCACACCCCCGCCCACGCCAGGTACCGCTGATCGCCCGCCCCGATCAGCACCCCGTCGAGCACGAACACCACCCCGCACACCGGCTGGAACAACGCCACCGGCCACAGCAGCGCCAGCAGCAGCTCGGCCACCCGCGGATCGGCGTCGAACAGGCCGGGCAGCACCGGCCTGGCGGCCACGACGAGCAGCCCGAGCGCCACGCCCGACCAGAGGCCCCACTGGGTCATCCGCCTGGTCGCGGCCCTGGTGGCGGGCACGTCTCCGGCGCCGAGAGAACGCCCGGTGATGGCCTGCCCCGCGATGGCGATGGCGTCCAGCGCGAAGGCGAGCAGCGTCCACACCTGCGTGGCCAGCGCGTACGCGGCCAGCTCGGCCTCGCCCATCCTGGTCGCGATCACGGTGGCCACGATCAGCACGATCCGCAGGCACAGGGTGCGGATCAGCAGCGCGACCCCGGCCGTGCCCGCCTGCCTGATCCCGTCCATGCTGGGCGCCAGCGACGTACCCAGCCGGATCGCCCCCCGAGCCACCACGACCAGATAGACGGCCGCCCCCGCCACCTGGGCGATCACCGTGCCCCACGCCGACCCGGCGATGCCCCAGCCGAGCCCCAGCACGAACCAGGCGTTCAGCCCCGCGTTCAACGCGAAGGACCCCACGGCCACCACCAGCGGCGTCACCGTGTCCTGCAGCCCGCGCAGCACGCCGGTGCCGGCCAGCACGACGAGCATGCCGGGCGCGCCGATCAGGCTGATCCGCAGGTACGTCACCGCCTGCGCGGCCTGTGTGCCCGTCGCGCCGATCAGCTCCACGATCGCCGGCGCCAGCGGCCAGCACACCAGGATCAGCCCGGCCCCGATCGCCAGAGCCAGCCAGATGCCGTCCACACCGCTGCGCATGGCCCGCGCGTGGTTGCCCGCGCCCGACTGGCGGGCCACGGAGGCGGTGGTGCCGTAGGCGAGGAAGACGCACAGGTTGATCAGCGTCGTCAGGACCGTGCCCGCCACCCCCAGGGCGCCCACCGCCGTGGTGCCCAGGCCATGACCCACGATGGCGTAGTCGGCGAGCAGGAACAACGGCTCGGCCACCAGGGCCCCGAACGCGGGCACGGCGAGCCGAAGAATCTCCCGATCTCTGGAGGTAATGGGCATTCGTCCAGTATGGACCTTACTCGGCGTGTCGGGCCAACTTTCTTTAGTCCACAGCCGGTGGACACTGTTCGCCCTGCTCACCCGGGGTTCTGTGGATATCCGAAAGAGTTATCCCCAGGGCCGTCCACAGGTCGTTCACACCTTCAGCGGGATAGTGCACAGCTTGACCACAGGGTTGTCCACAGGCCACGTTGCCGTCTGCCCGCGACTCCGAGAAACTGTCACACCGGTCGACTACATATGGGGGTGGTGCGACCGCCTGCAAGTGTCTGAGGGGGCGCGGTGAGCATTGACGAGGAAGAGGCCGGCGGAGGCCCAGGTTTCGAGCGCACACCGCCTCACAACATCGACGCGGAGCAGTCGGTCCTCGGCGGCATGCTGCTGTCGAAGGACGCCATCGCCGACGTCGTCGAGATCCTGCGCGCCGACGACTTCTACCGCCCGGCCCACCAGATGGTCTACGAGGTCATCACCGACCTCTACGGCCGCGGCGAGCCGGCCGACGCCGTCACGGTCTTCGACGAGTTGCAGAAACGCGGCGAGATGGCCCGGGTGGGCGGCGCCGCCTACCTCCACACCCTCACGGCGGTCGTCCCCACGGCCGCCAACGCCGGCTACTACGCAAAGATCGTCCGCGAGCAGGCCATCCTGCGCCGCCTCATCGAGGCCGGCACCCGCATCGTCTCCTTCGGCTACGGCGGCCAGAACGAAGAGGTCGACGACCTCGTCGACCGCGCCCAGGCGGAGGTCTACAAGGTCACCGAGCGGCGCACCTCCGAGGACTACGCGCCCCTGGCCGACATCATGCCCGGCGCCCTCGACGAGCTGGAGGCCATCGGCAGCCGCAGCGGCCAGATGGTCGGCGTCCCGACCGGCTTCGCCGACCTCGACCAGCTCACCAACGGCCTGCACCCCGGCCAGATGATCGTCGTCGCCGCCCGCCCCGCCATCGGCAAGGCGCTGTCCCTCGACACCCCCCTGCCGACGCCGACCGGCTGGACGACGATGGGCGAAGTCCAGGTGGGCGACCTGCTCCTGGACGCCGACGGCCGCCCGACCAGGGTGCTCGCGGCGACCGAGGTGCTGCGGGGGCGGCCGTGTTACGAGGTGGAGTTCGACGACGGCACCGTGATCATCGCCGACGCTCACCACCAGTGGCTCACCACTCGCCGCGCCCTCCCGGCATACGCCACGACGGCCGCCGAACTGTCCAGCGGCCTTCCGACGCAGGCCACGGCGGTAGCCGAGCGCGAAGGGGTGCTCACCACGACGGAGGCCAAACGCCGTCTGGTGCTCACGACGGAAGAGATCGCCGCCTCCCTCCTCGACCCGTTCACCGGCCGGCCGAACTACTCGGTGCCCGTGGCGGCGCCGTTCCAGCTCACGCCCCAGGACGTGCCGCTGCCGCCGTACGCGCTGGGAGTCTGGCTGGGTGACGGCCACACCGCGACGGCCCGCATCAGCACCGCCGACCCCGAGATCATCGCCCACCTGGAGGCCGAGGGCCTGCACGTCACCGAGGCCGGCACCGCCCTCACCCACGACCTGTCCCTCCCAGAACCGGCCACCCAGCCATCGGCCGAACAGCCACCAGCGGGCCAGCTGCCACCCCAACCATCCTCCAGGGGCGCCGTTCCCGACATCCTTCTTGAGCTGGGCGTTCTCCACGACCAGCACATCCCCACCATCTACCTCCGCTCCTCGGAGCAGCAACGACGTGACCTGCTGGCCGGCCTGCTCGACACCGCCGGACACATCGACGCGGACGGGCACATCCAGCTCGCCCTGGCGAACCGGCGGCTCGCGTACGACGCGCTGGAGCTCATCCGCAGCCTCGGCCACACCGCGACAATCCGCACCGAGCCGATGACCGGGCCGATGACCGGGCCGATGACCGGGCCGAACACCGACCCGAACACCGACCCGACACCCGAGACCCCGGCCTGCCACCTGATCGACTTCACCGCGCCCGGCCAGGTCTTCCGGCTCCCCAGAAAGGCCGCCACGCAGGCCACCGCGGCCCCCGCGGCCATCCGCGTCCGCCACATCGTCGCCGTACGGCCGATCCCCTCACGCTCGGTCCGCTGCGTGGAGGTCGACAACGCCGACCACCTCTACCTCGCCGGCCGCGCCTGCGTCCCCACCCACAACAGCACGCTCGGCCTCGACTTCGCCCGCTCCGCCGCGATCAAGTACGGGATGACCACGGTCATCTTCTCCCTGGAGATGTCCCGCAACGAGATCACCATGCGTCTGCTGTCGGCCGAGGCCCGCGTCTCGCTGCAGAACATGCGTTCGGGCACGATGAGCGACGACGACTGGACCCGCCTGGCCCGCCGGATGAGCGAGGTGGCCGAGGCGCCGCTGTTCATCGACGACTCGCCCAACATGTCGATGATGGAGATCCGGGCCAAGTGCCGCCGCCTCAAGCAACGCAACGAGCTGCGGTTCGTGGTCATCGACTACCTCCAGCTGATGAGCTCACCGAAGAAGACGGAGAGCCGCCAGAACGAGGTCTCGGAGATCTCCCGTGCCATCAAGCTGCTGGCCAAGGAGCTGGAGGTCCCCGTCATCGCGATCTCCCAGCTCAACCGAGGCCCCGAACAACGCACCGACAAACGCCCCCAGGTCTCCGACCTGCGCGAGTCGGGCTGCCTGACGGCGGACACGAGAATCCTCCGGGCCGACACCGGCGCCGAGGTGTCGCTGGGCGAGCTGCTGGAGTCCGGTGCCCGCGACATCCCGGTGTGGTCTCTCGACGGGAAGCTGCGGCTCGTCCCGCGGACCATGACCCACGTGTTCCCCAGCGGAACGAAGGAGGTCTTCCGGCTGCGGCTCGCGTCCGGCAGAGAGATCAAGGCGACTGCCAACCACCCCTTCATGACCCTCGACGGATGGCGCTCTCTGGGCGAACTCGCCGCCGGAGCGCGCGTTGCCGTGCCGCGTCACGTCTCCGCTCCCCGGGACCTCCAGGAATGGCCGGACGGCGAGGTGATCCGGCGCAGTCAGGACAGGTCGGTCCCCGAAGGCGTCTTCTCCCTCCCCAAGCGGCAGATCGCGCTGTACCTGCGGCATCTGTGGGCGACCGGCGGATGCGTCCGGTGGGATGACGAGCTGGGACGGGCACACGTCTCCTACGCCGCCACGAGCCGCCGCCTGGTCGACGACGTCGCGCGGCTGCTGCTGCGATTCAACGTGATGACCAGGATCGAGGAGGTCACGAAGGAGGGTCGTCCGGCGGAACATCACCTGTTCGTTCACGGCGCGGACAACCAACTCCGCTTCCTGGAGGACGTCGGCGCCCACGGCGAGCAGTCCGCGCACGCCGGCCGGTGCGGCTCCGCCCTGCGCGAGCTGGCCGGTGTCGGCGGCGTCGACACCGTTCCGCACAAGGTGTGGGAGCGCGTCCGCGAAACCCTGACCGAGCGGGACGGCACCCTTCCATCCCCGACCGGCGCCGGTCGCCGCGCGAGCACGGTGTCCGAGCCTGCTCAGAGCCGGGGAGGACTGGGACAGATCGCCGCGATCCTCGACGATGCCGATCTGGACATCGTGGCCACGAACGACGTGTTCTGGGATGAGGTCGCCTCCGTCGAGAGCCTCGGCGAACAGCCGGTGTACGACGCCACCGTGCTCGGCACCCACAACTTCGTGGCCAACGGGATCAGCGTTCACAACTCCATCGAGCAGGACGCCGACATGGTCATCCTGTTGCACCGGGAGGACGCCTACGAGCGCGAGTCGCCCCGGGCCGGTGAGGCCGACCTGATCGTGGCCAAGCACCGTAACGGCCCCACCGCCACCGTGACAGTCGCCTTCCAGGGTCACTACAGCCGCTTCGTGGACATGGCCCAGCACTGAGGCAGGTCGGCTTGCCGACTCGATCGGGTGACAGTCTGCGGGTTCGCGCGCGTAGGAAGATCCTTGTGCTTCAGCCGGCGTGGTGCCGGTAACTGCCGGGCGGTGACCCGTACTGGCGTTTGAAGGCATGGGTGAAGGTGTACTGCGAGCTGTAGCCGACCTGTTGGGCGATCGTGTTGACGGGGGCGTCGGAGGTGCGCAGGAGCCGGGCCGCGGTGGTCATCCGCCACCATGTCAGGTAGGTGAGCGGTGGCCGGCCGACCAGATGGGTGAACCGCCGGGCGAAGGCGGCGCGGGACAGACGTGCCCGCGCGCCCAACTCCTCGACGGTCCATTGCCGGCCGGGGTCTGCGTGGATGGCGCGGAGGGCGGCGGCGACGGCGGGGTCGTGCAGGGCCGCGGCCCAGCCGGTGGCGGAGTGGCCGGAGACGCGCTGTTCTTCGAACCACGCGCGCAGAATGTAGAGCAGGAGAAGATCCAGCAGGGTGAGCAGGACGGTGTCGGAGCCTGGGCGGGCATCGCTGTCCAGCTCCACGCCGAGGAGTTCGACCGCGGCGCGGAGTTCCCTGTGCCGCCCCACCCGCGTCGGTAGGTGGATGACCTCGGGCAGGTCGTTCAGGAGCGGATGCGGCGCCGATTCGTCCAGGAGGTAGGCGCCGCAGAGCATGACCACCGTCGGCGGCCGGTCGTCGCGGTCGCCATGGTCTCCGGTGAGCGTTGTGGGCGGCTCGCTCACCGGCGTGGACGGTTCGTCGGCCAGGCCGTGTGCGGATCCGCGCGGCAGGAACGCCACGTCGCCCGGCCCGAGCGCGATCGGCTCACCCTGCGACGGGAGAAGCCAGCACGTTCCCTGGAGAACGATGTGGAACCCGGCGGACGGCACCGCCGCGAACCGCTCGGCGAAGGGAGCGGACTTGGTCACCCGGCCCGAGTGGGGTCGGCCGGTACGCGCCGCACTCACCACATCAGACAGAACATCCACGCAGCGAGTGTAACCAAAGACGACTTTGACGAAGACGATGAAGCAAACATTCGAGCGGATCACCCATTCAATCGTCTTGTGTCAGCGCCTTACGGTGCCGGTGGGCCGAGCAACCGCGCGGCTCCATCGTGAGGAGACGACATGAAGATCGCCGTTCATGGCGCGAGCGGATACCAGGGAAAGCTCGTACTCGCCGAACTGGCGCGACGCGACATCGAGATGGTTCTGGCCGGACGTGATCTCGCGCGCCTGGAGGAGGCCGCCTCGGTGGTCGGTCTCCCCGACGCGGAACGACGCGTGGCCGGCACCGGCGACGACGAGGCGCTTGTGAGTGCGTTCCGTGGCTGCGACGGCGTCATCAACTGCGCCGGACCGTTCACCTGGTCAGGTGAGGCCGTGGTCCGCGCCGCGATCGCCGCCGGCTGTCACTACGTCGACACCTCGGGCGAGCAGCTCTACGTCAAGAAGGTCTTCGACACCTTCACCACGGAGGCGGAGAACGCCGGGGTCACCGTCGTACCCGCCGCCACCGACGGCTGCGTCCCGGTAGACCTCGTGGCCCACATCCTGGCCGACCGCCTTGAACCGGTCGAAGAGATCATCACCACCCACGTGATCGTCGGGGGCGGAGGCATGTCGCGCGGCTCGCTGCGCTCGCTGGTCGAAACGATCGACGCCGTCAAGGCGGGAGGCATGACCTACGACGACGGCGACTGGCGCTCCGGCATGCCCGCCCGGCACACCGCGATCAGGCTGCCCGGACAGTCGGAGGCGACCCCGGTCATGGCCTTCCCGGTGCCGGAGGTGGTGACCATTCCCCGTCACATCCGCGTCCGGCATGTCGAGGGCCTGACCGAGGCGGCGTTGGGCGACCGGCTGAACACCCCGCTCACACCGGAGATCATCGAAAGCCTGCCGGAAGGCCCCGATGAGGACAGCCGCCGCACCCAGCGCTTCACCTATGTGCTCGACGCCACCAGCGCCGACGGCCGCCGCGCCCGCGGCATCGTCCAGGGTCCCGACACCTACGGCACGACCGCGGTGATCGCCGTCGAAAGCGCCCGCCGTCTCATCGCCGATCCGGCCAAGCCGGGAGTGCTCGCACCCGCCCAGGCCTACCACCCGACCGCCTTCCTCGACTTTCTCATCCCGCATGGAATCCAGTGGATCATCGAGGACGCGCCGGCAACCTGACAATGAGCCTTCCCGGTGACGATCAGCCACGATGTGTGACGGAAGGGCAGGGAGCGTGGACGCGATGTGGGTCGTGCCGATGAGTTTTGCGCGGATCCGAGGTCTGTACGGCTGGACACACCGACAGCGGTGAGGCCTGCGCGGGAACGTCCCTGCGCGGGCGGAAGCACGTGGAGGCAGTGGTGAGCGTCGACGACTCCAAGCGGGGGCACGACAGCCGGACCGGCGAGCAGGGGACGCGGGGCGGTCCCATGGTGCTGGTGGCGGGGGCGAGTATCGCGGGGCCGGCAGTGGCCCACTGGCTGCGCCGGCGGGGCGCCGCGGTGACCGTGGTGGAGCGGGCTCCCGAGCTGCGTCCCGGCGGGCAGGCGGTGGACGCGCGCGGGGTCGCCAAGGAGGTCATCGGGCGCATGGGGCTGGACGCGGCGGTGCGCGCGGCCCGCACCGACACCGCCGGCGCGTACATCGTGGACGCGGACGGGAACGTGCTGGAGACCCACCGCGCGGACGACCACGGCGGCGACGGGTTCATCGCGGACATCGAGATCCTGCGCGGTGACCTGTCCCGAGTGCTCCACGACGACACCCGGGACGGTGTCGAGTACGTCTTCGGCGACCGGATCGCCAAGCTCAGTCAGGACGCGGACGGGGTCGACGTGGTCTTCGCCGGCGGCGACCGGCGGCGTTTCGACCTGGTGATCGGGGCCGACGGGCTGCACTCGCAGTTGCGAGAGATGGTCTTCGGGCCGCGCGAGCACTTCATCCGCCATCTCGGGCTCATCCTGGCCTTCTACAGCGTGCCCAACGAGTTCGAAGTGGACCGCTGGATGATCGACCGTCAGGAGGCCGGACGGTCGGCCGGTCTGCGGCCCGTCCCGGATCCCACCCGGGCGATGGCCATGTTCTCCTTCCCCGCGGCCGACTTCGACGTCGATCACCGCGACGTCGCGGCGCAGAAGCGCCTGCTGCGCGAGCGGATGGACGGTTTCGGCTGGTTGACCCGGCGCATCCTCGCGCACGTGGACGACACCCCGGACTTCTATCTGGACCAGGTCGCCCAGGTGGTGATGGACCGCTGGTCGAGCGGACGGGTGGGACTGCTCGGGGACGCGGCGTTCTGCGCGTCGCCGATGTCCGGGGCGGGCACCGGGCTGGCCCTGGTCGGCGCCTACCTGCTGGCGGGCGAGCTGGCCGCCAGCGGGTGGGACCCGGAGGCCGGGTTCGCCGGCTACGAGGCTCGGATGCGCTCGTACGTGGAGGCCAACCAGGAGATGGGCCGGTTGCACGTACAGAGCCTCGGGATCACGGGACAGGACGCCGAGCCGAGCCCTGATTTCGCCGGCGAATGGTTCGCCGAACTGATCGGGCGTGCGATCAACGGCGTCGAGCTGCCCGACTACGCAGGGCTGCCGGACCACCGGTGATCCCGTCGGCCAAGCCGTAGGTGTCAGCCCGGCGGAGCCGGCCGTGGGGGATGTGCGAGGCTTGTGCGGTGGACAAACCGTTTCTGACGGTTGCCGTTTTCGTGGTCACCGCCGTACCGAGTCTGCTGCAGTTCGTGATCCCGGGGCTGGAGCCGGCGCTCATGCGGGATCCGGCGGCCATCGCCGGCGGCGAGTGGTGGCGGCTGGGGACGGCGCTGGTCGTGCAGGACGGCGGCGTGCTCGGCACGCTGTTCAACCTGGGCTTTCTCGCTGTGCTCGGGTACGTGGCCGAGCGGGCGCTCGGGCCCGCTCGCTGGGCGGTGCTCTACCTGAGCGGCGCGGTGGTGGGTGAGGCCGCCGGGTTCCTGCTGGACCAGCCGGGTGCGGGGAACTCCGTCGCCCTGTGCGGGCTGGCGGGCGGGCTCGTCCTGGTGGGCGGGGCCGAACGGGTGAGCTACGAACGGGCGCTCGGCGCGTTCTACGCGGTCGTCTCCGGTGCCTGGCTGCCGGCCGCGTCCGGTGACACGTGGGGCTGGGTCGTCACGGTCGTCCTGGTCGTCGCCGCGTCGCAGCTCGTCGCCCGTCGCGAAAGCCTGCCGGGGTGGCTGCCGGTGGCCGTGTTCGGGGTCGCGGCGGTCGTGCTGATGGCGCTGCGTGACCTGCACGGCTTCGCGCTGCTGGGCGGCCTGGCCGTGGGGTGGATCTCGAACGCGAGGTTCCCCTTGCTGCCTGGACGTACCTCGCCCGCGTGAGTTCTCACCCGGAAAAGGGTTTGCGGTGGGGATGCGTGATCGGATAGATCTTGCGGCTGGAAACCCGGCGGCAGGACCGCGGGGCCACGACAGCGAAAGGAGGGATAAGCCGATGATGTCCCAGATCAATGCGCTTGTACCCTCCCGGGGCGCGGACCGAGTCTGACCCCCGGAGCGGACGGGCGCCTTCACCGGAGCGTGCCTTGACCGTAGAACCGCATGACCTGACCATGCGCCCGATCACCGGGCGCGAAGAACTCGACCTTTTCACCCGCCTCCCGTACGTCCTCGACGACGAGCTGGCGGACGACCTCACCGCCGGCCGCCGGCTGCCCGAATGGATGTGGGTGGCGCTGCGTGGCGACCGGCTGGTGGCCAGAGCCGCCTGGTGGTGCCCGACCGGCGACACCGAGCCGTTCCTCCTCGACGTCTTCGATCTGGACGACAGCGACGGGGCCGGCATCGACGCCGGCGCACGGCTGCTGCGTACCGCCATGGCCGAGGTCGTCAAGGAGGGCGCCCGGCCGCCCGAGTACATCCGCATGGTGCCGCCCGACTGGCGCGAGACCCCGGCGGCCAGGCGCGTCGTCGAGGACCGGATGACCGCGCTGGAACGTACGGGCGCCGCCCTGCTCGTCGAGCGGCTGCGCCTGGAGTGGCGGCCCGGCGCCCCCGTGCCCGAGCCGAAGGGGCGCCTGGCGTTCCGGCCCGTCCGCGACACCGAGGAGATGCTCTCCCTGATGACCTCGGTCCTGGACGGGACGCTCGACGTGCACAGCAGGGAGGCGCTGAGCAGGATGTCGCCCCGCGAGGCGGCCGTCGCCCACTACGAGGATGATCTCGCGCACTACCGGAGCCCGCAGGAGTGGTGGCGGGTGGCGACGCTGCCGGACGGCGAGCCGGTGGGGTTCGTAACGCCGGCGCGCAACGACTACAACGCCATCATCGGCTACATCGCTGTGCTGCCCGCGTACCGGGGCAAGGGGTACATCGACGACATCCTCGCCGAAGGCACCCGTATCTTGGCCGCCAAGGACGTCCCGCGCATCCGGGCGGCCACGGACGTGGGCAACGTCCCCATGGCGAACGCCTTCCTGCGTGCCGGATACGTCAACTTCGAGCGGTCGATCAACATGACCTGGTCGTGAGGGCTCAGCCGAGGACGGCCGGCTTGAGCACGGTCTCGCACCACTGACGGAAGCCGGTCGGCGTGCTGCTCTCAGGGGTGCGGGTCACGCCGTGGTCGAGGCCGGCGTCCTTGGCCACGCACATGTCCATGTACGCCTGCGCCATCGGCTCCGACATGCCGAACTCCATCATCCGGTTCTTGATGTCGGCAGGGGAGACCCGCTGGAAACGGATGGGCCGCCGCAGCACCTCGGACATGATCCGGGCCATCTCCTCGGAGGAGAGGTCTTCCGGCCCCAGCACGGGGACCTCTCCGACGCCGGTCCAGGTGTCGTCGAGCAGCAGGCCGGCGGCGACGGCGGCGATGTCCGCGACGGCGCAGGTGGGCGCCTTGACACTGCCGGAGACCGGCATGGTGAACCGGCCCTCGGTCCTGATCAGCTCGGTCTGGCGCAGCAGGTTCTCCATGAACGAGGGCATGGCCAGCGCGCGAAACGCGGCGCCGGTGCTCGCCAGGAGGTCGTCCACGGCGAGCGAGGCGGTGACGAACCCGGCCCGGTCCGCCACGGGCGTGCCCCGGCCGAGCGCCGAGACGTTGACGACCCGCCTGACGCCCTGGTCCTTGACGGCCCGGCTCGCCGGGCGGCTGAACCCGACGAACGCCTCATCGACGCTGGGGCTGCGCGGATCCGCGGGGACCAGCCAGAAGAGGCTGTCCGCCCCGGCGAAGGCCGCGTTCACCACCTCGGGGTCGCCGTGCGTGCCCTCGACCACCTCGACCCGCTCACGGGTGGCGGCCGGCAGGCGTGCGGGGTCGCGCACGATCACGCGGACGGACGCGCCGGCGGCCAGGAGGCGTCCAAGGGTCAGCCGGCCGATCTGGCCGGTGGGAGCGGTGACGACGATCATGATTCACCTCAGTGACGTGCGGGTGAGCGGGGGGAGTGCCCCGCTGATGACGCTCTTCAGTGAACCCGCGGCGGCGGCGGACCTGAAGGACCGATTCGGGCGCCATTGATACTGTGGAGGTATGAGTGATCTGGAGGTCAGGCAGCTCCGCTATTTCGTGGCCGTCGCGGAAGAGCTCCACTTCGGGCGGGCGGCTGAGCGGCTGGGCATGGCGCAGCCTCCGCTGTCGCGGGCGATCCGCGAGCTGGAACGGCAGCTCGGCGTCACGCTGATGGAACGGACGACACGCCGGGTCACCCTCACGCCGGCCGGCGAGACGCTGCTGCGCGACGCCAGGACGGCGCTCGACGCGGTCGCGGCGGCGGCCCGGCGGGCCAGGAACGCGGGGCGGCCTGAGCCCGTGCTGCGGCTGGCGCTGAAGGCCGACTACGACGGCGGGCTGCTGCCGCAGATCATGGCCGCGTACCAGCAGGAGCCGGCCGCCCTTCCGGTGCGGCTAGAGCTCGGCGGGCGGGCCGAGCAGGAGCCGGCCCTGCGCGACGGCCGCGCGGACCTCGCGCTGCTGGTCCGGCCGTTCGACGAACGCGACCTCGACGTCGAGCCGCTGCTGACCGAGTCACGCCTGCTCGCCGTCGCGGCGAACGACCCGCTGGCCGCGCACACCAGCCTGCGCGTGGCCGACCTCGCGGGCCGGGTCCTGCCCGACGGAGCTCCCGCCGACCACGAGGAGTCCGCGCCGCCCAGGAGCGGCCAGGCGCGCAGCCTGGACCTGGCCCAGATCTTCAACCTGATCGAGCTGGGGGACATCGTGTGGTTCGTCCCCGAGTCGATCGCTCGCCTGCATCCCCGTCCCGGGGTCGCCTACCGGAGCGTGAGCGATCTGCCGCCGCTGGAGTTCGCGCTGGCCTGGCCGCAGGAGTCGCGCTCCCCGGCCGTCGCCGCGTTCGTCCGTACGGCCTGCGCGGTCGCCGCCCTGGTGGCGGGACGTCCCGTCGAAGTGCCGGCCCGCTAGCACCGTACGGTGTGACAAAGCAGACATTGATCTCAGGTATGGCATCTGATCGCTTCGGCGCTCTAGCGAGGGAGTGAAGCGAAGGGAAAAGCCATGACCATCCTCGTCGCCTACGACGGCTCGGCCGACGCGCGCGCCGCCATCGAGTTCGCCGCCAAGCATCTCACCGCCGAGCCCACGCTCATCCTCACCGTGTGGGAGCCGCTGCTCGTCCAGCTGAAGAAGTACCCGCTGGCCGCCACCGGCGCGATCGACCCGGACACCGAGCAGGAGGCGCAGGCCCAGGCCGAGCAGCACGCCAAGGAGGGGGCCGAGCTGGCCATCGCGGCGGGGCTGAGCGACGTCACCTACCGGGCGGTGGCCGACAACGAGACGATCTGGAAGACGATCGTGGACGTGGCGGACGAGGTGGGCGCCTCGCTGGTGGTCACGGGGTCGCGCGGGCTGGCCGGAGTGCGCTCGGTGCTGCTCGGCAGCGTCTCCAACCACGTCCTGCACCATGCCCACCGGCCCACGCTCATCGTTCCTCCCGCGAAGGCGTGAAACCTGGTTTACGCGGGCGGGGCTGAGCAGTGCTGCGGCGGGCAGATCCGGGTGTCGAGCCGCCGCGCGCCCGGCCCCTCGTCGCCCAGCCGGTCGTGCGGGTTGGCCACCGGACACAGGTCCAGCGACAGGCAGCCGCAGCCGATGCAGTCGGTGAGGTCGTCGCGCAGCCGCTGCAGCTGCTCGATCCGGTCGTCCAGCTCGCTCCGCCAGGCCGCCGACAGCCTGGCCCAGTCGGCGCGGGTCGGGGTGCGTTCGTCGGGCAGCTCGGCGAGGGCGTCCTTGATGACCTTCAGGGGGATGCCGATGCGCTGGGCCAGCCTGATGAAGGCGACCCTGCGCAGGCTGTCGCGGGAGTAACGGCGCTGGTTGCCGGCCGTGCGCCGGCTGGAGAGCAGCCCCTTGGCCTCGTAGAAGTGCAGGGCGGAGACGGCGACGCCGCTGCGCTCGGCGAGCTGCCCGACCGTCAGCTCCTTGGCGTTCCAGGCCACCTTCGTCGTAGCGGTCATACCTGAAGGTTACTTGAGGGTGCGTTCGAAGAACGTCTCCAGGACGACGATCGTCCGCGTGCCGGTCACGCCGTCCACCTGGAAGACCCGGCGCAGCACGTCCTGCAGCTCGCGGGTGCCGGGCGTGCGGATCTTCAGCAGCAGCGACGCGGGACCCGCGATGACGTGCGCCTCCTCGATCTCCGGGATCGCCGCCAGCTCCGCCGCGCTGTCGCCCATCCACGATCCCCCTTCGATCATCACGTAGGACGTCACCGCCCGCCCCAGCGCCGCCTGGTCCACCTCGATCGTGGTCCGCCTGATCACGCCGCGCTCGCGCAGTTTGCGCACCCGTTCGTGCGCCGCGCCGCCGGACAGCCCCACCGCCTTGCCGAGCACCGCGTACGACCGCGTCGCGTCCTCCTGCAGCAGACCGATCAGCATTCTGTCGATGTCATCCACAGCAGGATGCTATCCGGAGATTCACCGGACAAGCCGAACGCCGTATGGTGTTCGGTATGACGGACACGATCCCCACTGAGTTCGAGGTGCTCGACGAGCGGTTCGCCGGCATCGGCGGAGACGACAAGATCGAGATCCTCCACACCGGCACCCGCTGGGCGGAGGGCCCGGTCTACTTCCCGGCCGGCCGCTTCCTGGTCTGGAGCGACATCCCCAACGAGCGGATGCTGCGCTGGGACGAGATGACCGGCGCCGTGGGCCCGTTCCGGCAGCCGTCCGGCTACACCAACGGCAACACGCTCGACCGCGAAGGCCGGATGATCTCCTGCGAGCAGGGCAACCGGCGCGTCACCCGCACCGAGCACGACGGCTCCATCACGGTCATCGCCGACCGCTGGCAGGGCAAACGGCTCAACAGCCCCAACGACGTGGTGGTCCGCTCCGACGGCTCCATCTGGTTCACCGACCCGCCGTACGGGATCATCAGCAACTACGAGGGCGTCGCCGCCGAGCAGGAGATCGACGGCTGCCATGTCTACCGGGTCGACCCGGTGACCGGGGAGGTGCGCATCGTGGCCGACGACTTCGTCCGGCCCAACGGCCTGGCCTTCTCGCTGGACGAGCGGCGGCTCTACGTCGCCGACACCAGGGCCAGGCACCTGCGGGTGTTCGAGGTGGGCGACGACGGCACGCTGGGCGGCGGCAAGGTGTTCGCCGAGGGCGTCGAGGGCGACAACTTCGACGGCCTGCGGCTCGACGACACCGGCCGGGTCTGGGCCGCGGCCGGCAAGGCGGTGCTCTGCTACGACCCCGACGGCACGCTGATCGGCCGGCTGCGGCTGCCCGAGTTCACCGCCAACCTGGTGTTCGGCGGGCTCAAGCGCAACCGCATGTTCATCACGGCCGCGTCCTCGCTGTACTCCCTCATGACCAACGTCACAGGTGCGCGCCCGGTGTGGGCCGGGCGCTGACACGTCGCTGCCCGCCGCGCCCCTGCGGCGGCGGGCAGACCGTGACGAAAGCGTGGATCACTCCCACCGGAACAGCCGCACGGCCAGCCCGCCGAACACGGCCAGCCCCGCCGCGACCACGACCAGGTGCATGAGCTGCGGCGGCTGCCCCGCCCACGTGTCCTTCAGCGCCTGGGCGAACGGCCCCGCCACCGAATAGTCGCTGATCACCCGCAGCGCGTCGGGCATGATGTCGCGCGGCACCCACATCCCCGCCAGGAACAGCATCGGGAACATCACCGCCGACCCGATCCCCGGCGCGACCTTGCCGTTCGGCGCCAGGGCGGCGATCACCAGGCCCATGGCCAGCAGCGCCGCGGTGCCGAGCAGGAAGACCACGACGAACCACGCCCACTGCCGCGGCGCGGACGAGCCGAAGAACAGCGAGCCTGCCACCATCAGCAGGATCACGTTCAGCACCCCGACGACCAGGTTGATCAGCAGCTGCACCCCCAGCAGCCGCCCTGGATGCACGGGAGTGGTGGACATCCTCCTGAGCACACCCTGCTCACGGTAGGTGGCCATCACCGCGGGCAGGACGCTGCAGGCCAGCGTCAGCAGCGACAGCAGCGCCATCATGCTCGGCAACTGCGTGTCCACGAACCGTTCCCCGTTCTCCCCGACCTTGGTGAAGTCCGGGATGCTTGTCCCCAGCACGATCAGCAGCGCCAGCGGCAGCCCGATCGTGAACATCAGGAACGGCCATTCGCGCAGGTGCAGCTTGGTCTCGACGAGGAGCAGCTTCATGACAGCTTCCTTCCGGTGAGCGCGAGGAACGCGTCGTCCAGGTTGGCCTGCTCGATGCGCAGGTCAGCGGGGACGACCTGGTGGTGGGCCAGGGCCAGGGTGACGGCGGGAGCGAGATTGCCCGAGCCGCTGACCACGATCTGCTCGCCGCTCCTGGTGACCTCACGGACCTCGGGCAGGGCCAGCAGCATGGCGTCGTCCACGGGCGCCGACGGCCTGAACCGCACCCGCTGATCGCCGCCCACCTGCGCGATGAGCCCAGCGGGAGTGTCGGTGGCGACGACCTTGCCCGCGTCGATGAGCGCGATCCGGTCGCAGAGGCGCTCGGCCTCCTCCATGAAGTGGGTGACGAGCACGATGGTGACGCCCGACTCGCGTACCTGCTCGATCAGCTCCCACGTGTCCCGGCGCGCCTGGGGATCGAGCCCGGTGGTCAGCTCGTCGAGCACGGCCACGCGCGGCTGTCCCACCAGCGCGAGCGCCACCGACAGGCGCTGCCGCTGCCCGCCGGACAGGCTCTTGAACGCGGTGTCGCGCTTGGCGTCCAGGCCGACCCTGGCCATGAGGTCCCGCCAGTTCGCGGGGTCGGGGTAGAAGGAGGCGTACAGGTCCAGGGCCTCCCACACCTTGATCTTCTCCGGCAGCGCCGCGCTCTGCAGCTGCATGCCCAGCACGTGACGCAGCTCGGCGCGCTGCGTGCGCGGCTCCAGGCCGGCCACCCGTACGGTGCCGCCGTCATGGGGCCGCACGCCGGCCACGCACTCCACGGTGGTGGTCTTGCCGGCGCCGTTCGGGCCGAGAATGCCGAAGATCTCACCCTCGGCCACCTCGAACGACACGTCGTCCACCGCGAGGTGCTCCGGGTACTGCTTGCGCAGGTTCTCGACTTCGATGATTTTCATGCCTTCGACGCTAGGAACGCGGCGTTCACCGGGGAATCTGGGTGGATGCCGGGCAAGGGTGTACTTAGGTGCAGTGACGGCGAAGTGCCGGTGGCGCAGACTGGTGACATGCTTCAGAGGCTCGGTCGCACCGCGACGCTGCTCGCGTTGACGCTGGTGCAGGTGCCCGTGCTGGTCGTGGCCGTGGTCATGCTGCTGCTGTCCTTCGCCCTCGGCATGGTGTTCCTGTTCCCGCCGCAGGCGATCATGGTGCGGCGGCTGGCGGAGCTCAACCGGCGGCTCGTCCGGCGGTGGACGGGGATCGACATCCCGTCGCCCTACCTGCCGGCGCCCGCCCCGCCGGTCCCGCAGCCGGACGGCATGTACCGCTCGGAGCGCACGCTCTACAAGACCCCCCGCGTGCCCGCGTGGAACAACCGGTGGAAGTGGCTGGTCAGCGATCCCGCGACCTGGCGCGACGAGCTCTGGCTGCTGCTCGACCCGCCAGTGAAGATCGCGCTCGTGCCGCTGTTCGTGCTGCTCTCCGAACGCGGCCTGCGCGTGTACGGCCTGTGGAGCGAGCTGCTGCTCGCCCCCACCGCCGCCAGCCGCCTGGCCGGGCAGGTGAGCCACCTGCAGCGCACCCGCAACCTGGCCGCCGACTCGCAGGCCGCCGAGATGCGCAGGATCGAGCGGGACCTGCACGACGGCACGCAGGCCAGGCTCGTCGCCATCGGCATGACGCTCGGCGCGGTCGAGCAGCTCGTCGACGACGACCCGAAGGCGGCCAAGGCGCTGCTGGCCAAGGCGCGGGACGCCTCCTCCGAGACGCTCGCGGAGCTGCGCCGGGTCATCCGCGGCATCCATCCTCCCGTGCTGGCCGAGCGCGGGCTGGCCGACGCCATCCGGGCCCTGGCCATGGACAGCGTCATGCAGGTCACCGTGGACGTGGAGCTGGAGCACCGGCCGGAGGCGCCGGTGGAGGCGGCCGTCTACTTCGCGGTCAGCGAGCTGCTGTCGAACGCCGCCCGGCACGGCGACGCGCGCAGGGCGTCCGTGGACATCAGCGGCAACGGCCCCGACCTGCGCGTCACGGTCACCGACGACGGCCTCGGCGGCGCCGACCCGGCCAAGGGCAGCGGTCTGTCCGGCATCGAACGGCGGCTGGCCGCCTTCGACGGCATCCTCGCCCTGAACAGCCCGCCCGGCGGGCCCACGACCGTGACCATGGTGCTGCCCAACGTGCTGCCCGGCCACTGGGCGGGCAACCTGCGCGGGCTGCCGCGCTGGAAGACGATCACGCTCGTGGTCCTCTGGGCCACCGCCTGGTGCCCCACGTTCCCGCAGGGCATCGTGGCCGGCGCCTTCAAGGCGTTCGGGATCGACGAGAAGGCCTGGTTCCTGGCCCTGCACCTGCCCGAGCCGTGGCAGTGGCCGGTTATCATCGCCATGACCCTGATCGGCCTCCTCATGCACGTCATGGCCATCCGCATCCCCGCCACGCACGACCGGGAGCGGTTCATGGAAGAAGCATCCCCGTTGAAGCCCTGGTGCTGATGAATCGCGTACTGATCGCCGAAGACCTCTACCTGCTCAGAGACGGCCTGGTCCACCTGCTCCAGGCCCACGGCTTCACCGTCGTGGCCGCCGTGGAGAGCGGGCCCGAGCTGCTGAAGGGGCTGCTCGAGCTGCGTCCCGACGTTTCGATCGTGGACGTGCGGCTGCCGCCCACCTTCACCGACGAGGGGCTGCAGGCCGCGCTCGCGGCCAGGCAGCAGCTTCCTGGGCTGCCCGTCCTCGTGCTGTCCCAGCACGTCGAGCAGCTCTACGCCCGCGAGCTGCTGGCCGACGGCTCGGGCGCGATCGGCTACCTGCTCAAGGACCGCGTCTTCAACGCCGAGCAGTTCATCGACGCCGTACGCAGGGTCGCCGCGGGCGGCACGGCCATGGACCCCGAGGTGATCGCCAAGCTGCTGGCCAGGAACGCCAGGCACGAGCCGCTGGCCGCGCTCACGCCGCGCGAGCGCGAGGTGCTGGAGGCCATGGCCGAGGGCCGCTCCAACGCCGCCATCTCCCAGCGCCTCTACCTGAGCGAGAGCGCCGTGGCCAAGCACACGGCCTCCATCTTCGCCAAGCTCGGCCTGGCCCCTTCCGACGACGACAACCGCCGCGTCCTGGCCGTCCTGGCCTACCTCAACAGCCGCTGATCGCCCCTGGGACGAGGCGCACCGACTTGTCGGTGGCACCGGCTATTTTCATAGAGGCATGGCGCGACGAAGAGGTGGTATCAGGTGAAAATCCGGGTTAACCGCGATGTTCTGGCAGATGCGGTGGCATGGGCTGCCCGAGTCCTGCCCAGCCGCCCCGTGGTGCCCGTCCTGTCCGGGCTGTTGCTTGAGGCGGGCGAGGACCTGACGCTGTCCGCGTTCGACTACGACGTCTCCGCACGGGCCACGATCGAGGCCGACGTGGCCGAGGAGGGCCGCGTGCTGATCCCAGGCCGCCTGCTGGCCGAGATCAGCCGCAGCCTGCCCGCCGAAGACGTCGAGATCACCACAGACGGCCAGGAAGCGGTCCTGACCTGTGGCACCGCCGAGTTCGGGCTGATCACGATGCCGGTCGAAGACTTCCCGACGCTGCCCGCCATGCCGCCGAGCATCGGCGCGATCGGCGGCGGCGTGTTCGCCTCCGCCGTCGGCCAGGTGGCGCCCGCGGCCAGCCGCGACGACACGCTGCCCATGCTCACCGGCATCAGGATCGACATCGAGGGCGAGGCGGTGGCGATGGCGGCCACCGACCGCTACCGCATCGCGGCCCGCGACTTCGCCTGGCGTCCGGCCGGCCCCGACGTCGCCGTCTCCGCCATGGTGCCCGCTCGCGTGCTCGTCGAGGTGGCCAAGTCGCTGCGGGGCGGCGAGGTCTCGGTCGCGATGGGCGACGGGGTGGCCGGGTTCGAGAGCGTGGGGCGCAGCACGACCGTGCGGCTGCTCGACGAGCAGTTCATCGACTACCGGGCCAGGCTGATCTCCGACTGGTCCATCAGGGCCGACGTGGCGGTGGGGCCGTTCGTGGGCGCGATCAAGCGGGTGGCGCTGGTGGCCGAGCGCAACACCGCGATCCGGCTGTCGTTCAGCCAGGGCCAGGTGTTGATCCAGGCCGGCGGCGGCGACATCGGGCGCGGCGCCGAGGTGGTGCCGTGCGAGCTGCGCGGCGACGACATCCAGATCGCCTTCCAGTCGCAGTTCCTGCTCGACGGGCTGACGGGGATCGAGAGCGAGCTGGCCAGGATCAACCTGGAGTCGCCCACCCGGCCGGCCCTCATCCAGGACGTGCCGGGCGACGCCGAGCCCGCCTTCCGCTACCTGGTCATGTCGCTGCGCCAGTCCTGAGGACGCGCGGCGGGGGGTGTGGCGGGCGGTGTGCTTATCGTTTGGCGGGTTCGCCGTCTGGTGCGCGTTCGCCTGTCTGGAGCTCGGTGACCAGCCGGAACACCCGCTTGAACTCGGCGTACGCCGCCTCGCCCACGACCCGGGCATGCCCGGACTCCAGCTCGGCGAGGATGGCGTCCGACTTGGCGATGTGATCGCGCCCCTTGGCGGTGGGCACGATCAGCTTGGCCCGCCGATCGCCGGGGGCGGGCCGCCGTTCCACGTAACCAAGCTCGACCAGCTCGTCCACCAGCGTGCCGATCACCTGCTTGTGCCGGCCCGACCACGCGGCCAGGTCGGTGGCCCTGCTGCCCTCTTCGTCGAGATAGGCCAGCACGGCGCCGTGACGCGGCCGGACATCGGGATGCCCCTGCTCGGCGAGCTTGGCGAACAGCTCGCGCTGCAGGCTGAACAGGGTCCGGCCGGAGAGCACGCCGAGGTCGGGGTCCTCCTGCCTGCGCACCACGCACCCCCTCGATGGATCTCGGTGTGGTGACGCCGCGGCCCCCGGTCCTTAAGGACAGAGGGCTGGGGGTCAGGCTTCGGTGAGGGCGATGAGGATGTGCTCCATGCAGGCGTGCCCGGCCCGCTCCGCCGCCGCCGCGTCGCCGGCCGCGATGGCCCTGGCGATGGCGTCGTGCGGGATGTAGCTGCTGTTGAGCGACGTGCCGGCCGCCGTGATGCTGGCCCGCAGCGCGGCCGAGAAGTCCTCGAACAGGTCGATCAGCACGAGGTTGTGCGTGGCGTGCGCGACGGCCATGTGGAAGGCCAGGTCGGCCTCGACGAAGAAGTCGGGGTCGTCCAGCTCCCAGGCCCGGTCGCGCTCGGCCAGCGCCGCCTCGATGCGCTTGATGTCGTCGTCCGTGCGCCTGGTGGCGGCCAGGCGCGCGGACTCGACTTCGAGCGCGCGACGCACTTCGAGGATCTCCAGCTGCTCCGCCTGGCGCAGCCGCCGCAGCATCGCGCCGGACAGCTCGCTGGTCGCCCGGACGTAGGTGCCGTCGCCCTGGCGACACTCGAGCAGCCCGGCGTGCGTGAGCGCGCGTACGGCCTCACGAACGGTGTTACGTCCCACTCCGAGTTGCTCGGCGAGCACCGTCTCGGTGGGAATCTTGCCGTTCATCGGCCACGACCCTGACGTGATCTGCTCTTTGAGCTGATCGATGACCTGGTCGACGAGCGAAGCCCGCTGCGCCGTACGCAGACTCACAGTCCGCCTCCTCCGGGAAACCAATCATCCTATGAGTCAATGACTGGTCGACCCTAATTATTCCAGACTCAAAAGGCCAAATCTGGAGCTCCCGGAGGATCAGCTGGAGACTGTCGCGTCAACCGTCACCCCCGCCATGGCGGAGCGAACTCCGGCAGCTTCGAGGGCCTTACGATATGCGGCGGTCTGCTGTGCTCGGTCACCGGCCCTGCCGTAGAGGTCGCCCAGCTCACGCCAGCAACGAGCGGCCTGACGGTCGGAGCCGAACACCGGACGGTCGAGCCCGGCGAGCAGCTCGTGCGCGTTGCGCAGATGGGTCGAGGCGTCGCCCTCCTGCTCCAGCACCACGGTCGCCAGCACGAGGTGGGCCTCGGCGGGAGTCGTGCCCGGGTGGTCCTGAGAGACGCCCAGAGCCACCACGGCCAGCTCGGCCGCGCTCGCGGGGTCGCCGGCGCGCAGCTTGACCCGCGCGTGCACGATGAGGCTCTCGCCGTGCTCGCGCGCGGTCGAGGGGAACACGCCGAACGCCTTGACCGCGCCCGCGACGAGCCGCTCGGCCTCGTCGATCGGGGCCGAGGCCATCCGGGCCCAGTGCATGGCCGTACGGGCCAGCTGCAGCGCGAGCCGGGTCTGGCGGCCCGCCGTGATCGCGTCGTCGGCCAGGCGCACGGCCAGGGCGGAGTCCTCGCCCGCGGCCGCGGCGGCACTGGCGTGCCACAGCGCCTTGATCTCCCCGGAACGGTCCACAACTTCAGGAGAGCCGCTCATGTCCAGGACGTGCTTGACGTAGGTCAGCTCGGGGGAGTCGCTCTCGCGCTCGCCGCGCGCCTCGACCAGCGCACCGGCCAGGTCGGTGGCGAGCTCGCCCTGTGTGATGGAAAGCCGCTCGGCGTGCGCCAATGCGGCGCTCGCCAGGTCGCGCGCCCGCAGCCGGTCGCCCGCCCGCTGGTAGCAGCGGCTCAGCGCGATCGTCAGCGGAAGGTCGGCCAGCCGCTCGGGGTGAGCCGCGGCCTCCCTGCGCAGCCGCTCGAAGGCCTCCACGGCCTGGCCGAGCCGGCCCTGCGCCTCCAGTGCGCGCGCCCTGCCGAACCGCGCCTGCGCGGTCAGCATGGCGTTCTCCTCGTCGGCTGCCTTCACGATCTCCGTGAAGCGGTCGGCGGCCACGGACGGGTCACCGTGCTGCAGCTCCAGCTCGGCGTGACGCAATCCGAGCTCCGTGTCGATGCGCTGGCGAGGTTCGATCCCGTGAAGGAGGAACTCCGTCGTGCATCCGAGCCGCTCGGCCAGGAGTCTGGCCACAACAGGAGTCGGCGTGCGCTTACCCGACTCAATGAGCGAGACATAACTGTCAGACAGGTCGGGTCCGGCCAGCTGGGCCTGGGACATCCGCCTGTTCAGCCGCAATCCGCGGACGCGGTCACCGATGGTTCCCTGACTCGGCATCTCATCTCTCAAGGCGGGGAAGGGTCAACAACACGCAATGATTGCATGAAGTAGCCGAATCTGGTATCCCCGCGTGAAGAATTTGCCACGCTGTGATTAATCGTCGCTGTCGTCCTTGCTGGGGAAAAGCATCTGACAGACCTCGAGGTACAGGGTTTCCGGATACGGAATGTACTCGACCGTTGACAGAGCCTGATCCTGGCCGGCCGACTCGAGGATGAACTCACCGTAGCCGAGCATGCGTCCGAGCAGAGATCTTTGGAAGCTCATGTCGGTGACCTTGCCCAAGGGCATCATCGCGACCTTGCGCGTGATGAGACCCGTGGTGAGCAACATCCGCTTCGACGTCACCACAAAGTAATCGACCGACCACTCCGCGACTTTCCAGACGAAACGGATGAGAAGCAGGAGCCACAGCCACCAGACGACCACGAGCGCCGTGCCGCCCGCCTCGCCGCCGCCGAAGAACCTGCTGAGCAGTCCGGCGATGATGAGACCGCCGAGCACTTCGGCGACGGGACGCAGCAGAATGGCAGGGTGCCGTCGCACCATGATGACCTGTTGTTCGTGGGGGAGGAGGTAGCGGTTGACCGACGATGGAGCTGAGTCCCCGTGGGTCACAAGTCTCATGAGAGGCTGTTCACAAATTGAGCCAGAGAGTCGGCTGCGTTGAACACCGTGTCGAACGCTCCTCTCACCGCGTCCGCGGCGTCAGCTGGTCGCGCGAACAGGTAGTACGCAACAAATGCGATACCACCGTATGTGAGGACCTTTTTGACCTGCACCGTCGCCTCCGTGCCACTTACCCACTCCACCCGCCGTATACATTACCCACCTGGATGCCGGGGTAAAGGTAAGTTGGCGGGTAAGTTCTGATCTTGCTTAGCCGCGTTCGCTGGCCACCAGAGCCAGGACGTGAAGATGCTTGCGCGCGATGCGCTCGACAAGGCTCGGATGGGCGTAACCGGTGACCTCCAGCGCGCCGTAGTGCGCTGCCTCCACGCAGCGCGTTACGGTGGTCGTGGAGTGGATGCCGGCGAACTCGTCGCACAGCACCGCCTCCACGTCCGCGTACGGAGTCGGGTCCGCCTCGGTGTGATCGCTCATCGTGCTCCCCCACGCGCATGACGGAAGTTGCCTTCCTTCTCTCTCTTCGTACCCACTCAACCACAGTATGTAACGAAGAGGTGACTCGGCGTGACGAAAATGCGCCTTCAGGCGGTCACGGCATGACCCTTGGAGGCGCCCCATTCAGACGACGGGTCCGGAGGACGGGTCGGGTTCGGACGACGGTTCAGACGACGCCGTAGAGCCGGTCGCCGGCGTCGCCGAGCCCCGGCACGATGTAGCCGTGCTCGTTGAGCCGCTCGTCGAGCGCCGCCGTGACCACCCGGATCGGCTTGCCCGAGTTGGCGAACACCTTGTCCATGTAGGCCAGCCCCTCGGGCGCGGCCAGCAGGCAGATGGCGGTGACGTCGACGGCCCCCCGGTCGAACAGGAACTGCACGGCCGCCGCCAGCGTGCCGCCCGTGGCCAGCATCGGGTCGACCACGTAGCACTGCCGCCCCGACAGGTCGTCGGGCAGGCGGGTGGCGTACGTCTCGGCCTTCAGCGTCGACTCGTTGCGGATCATCCCGAGGAAGCCGACCTCGGCCGTGGGCAGCAGCCTGGTCATGCCGTCGAGCATGCCGAGCCCGGCCCGCAGGATGGGCACGACCAGCGGGTACGGCTTCGCCAGCCGCACGCCCGCCGCCGGGGAGACGGGGGTCTCGACGGTGACCTCGGTGACGCGCACGTCGCGGGTGGCCTCGTACGCGAGCAGCGTGACCAGCTCGTCGGCGAGCCTGCGGAAGGTCGGCGAGTCGGTGCGGACGTCGCGCAGGGTGGTGAGCTTGTGGGCGACGAGCGGATGATCGACGACGAGGGTCTCCATGGGACCACACGCTATCTCCTGGTGAACGCTGCTGCCGACCCCTCTCACCTGGGGTGGGCTCCGGCAGGCCGCGCGGGCGTCACGGAGCGGATCCCGGCGGGTCGCGCGGGCCTCACGGAATCGGGCACACGGTCGCCCGGCACCTCAGATCTTTGGTTTTGATCACAATTTGGCCCGAGAGGCACACGCCCAGTGGCTGGGTCTGGAACGATTGGGTCCAGATGATATCTGTCGTGTCAGAGGTCGGGTGGGGATGGCGATGACAGACGAAGACGCTCTCGACTTCGCCATCGTGGTTTATCGCGAGGACGACCGCTGGGATGCCGAGCTGCTGCCGGCCACTCTCACGTCGGACCTGCACGGGCTGATCCATGCCATGAAGCAGCAGCCGAGCGAGAGCGGCACGATCGGGCTGGTCGCCGTGGGCGACGAGTTCTTCGTGGCGCTGCGGGTCCTGGGCGAGCGGGTGGAGGTGTTCCTCTCCGACATCGCCGCCTCGTGGGACTTCCCGCTGGCGCGCCAGGCGCTCGACTATCTCGACGTGCCCGTTCCCGACGAGGAGGAGCTCGATGAGATCCTCCAGGACGAGGAGACCGCGCTTCCGGCCGGAGACCTGTCGATCTTCGCCGATCTCGGGTTGGACGAGATGGAGCTGGGCATCCTCTCCGGCGACATCGATCTGCTGCCCGAAGACGTGCTGTCCAGCATCGCCGCACGACTCGGCTTCTCCGAGCCGTTCGAGCGTGCCATCGAATCGGTCTTCGGCTGACCCCCTGGAGCGACGGACATGGCGTCCAACACCTTCTCTGCGGCTTTTGTCAGAACGTCCGACGGCTGGAGCGGGGCCGAGGTCGATCTCGGGGACGCCGAGATCGTCGATGACCTCGGCGACGCGGTCATGGAGTCGCTGGGGCTGACCGGCGACGAGCTGGCGTTGCTCTGTGTCGAGGTCGAGGACGAATGGTTCGCCATCGCCCGATACCGGGGCGAGGACGAGCCGCGCGTGTTCCTGTCCGACGCGCACGCCATCGTCTCCAACGGCCTCGGCGAGCTGTTCGCCGAGTTCGCCGGGGTGGCCCCCGACAAGGAGAGCAACGGCCTCGGCGTCCGCCCGGCGGGCGACTTCGAGCTGCTCAGCGATCTGGGCCTGAGCAGCGAGGAGCTGATCGAGCTCAGCATGGAGGAGGGCAACCTGCCCGCCGACATCCTGTCGGTCATCGCCGAGCGGCTGTCGTTCGCCGACGAGCTCGACCGGTTGCGGTGACGTACGAGGACGCCATGCGCTCGGCCCTGGAGCAGGCCGTCATGGCCGGCGACAGGGGAGAGATCCCCGTCGGGGCGGTGGTGCTCGGCCCCGACGGCGAGGTGCTGGCCGCGGCGGGCAACGACCGCGAGTCCTCCGCCGACCCCACCGCCCACGCCGAGGTGCTCGCACTGCGCCGCGCCGCCCGGCTGCGCGGCGAGTGGCGACTGACCGGCTGCACGCTCGTGGTCACGCTGGAGCCGTGCACGATGTGCGCGGGCGCCGCGGTCCTGGCCAGGGTCGACCGGATCGTGTACGGCGCCGTGGACGAGAAGGGCGGGGCCGTGGGCTCGCTGTGGGACGTCGTCCGCGACCGCCGGCTCAACCATAGGCCCGAGGTCGTCATGGGCGTGCTCGCCGGGGAATGCGGCGAGGTGCTAAAGCGGTTCTTCGCCACTCGCAGGATCCGGTAAGCTCGTTCGCGGTGGTGTCGCCTAGTGGCCGAGGGCGCACGCCTCGAAAGCGTGTGATGGGGCAACTCATCCGTGGGTTCAAATCCCACCACCACCGCCACAGCGAAGGGCCTCCGACCTCCGGGTCGGGGGCCCTTTCGGCTGTCCGCCCCGGGTTCGAAGGCCGGACGGCGCGGCTTAGTGATCTCGCCGAAAAAGCGGCTGATAATCATAATCGTGCGGAAAAACCCGCCTCCGGCGTCGCCCGGCGCCCGGAAAAGAAAGGGAGCCGCGGCGAATCGGCGGCTCCGTTTCTTTTCCTTTCTCAGTTGGGTAGCTCAAGGACCCTGGCGTGCAGGATCGAGCGTTGGTGCAGCGCCGCCCGCAACGCGCGGTGC
The DNA here is from genome assembly GCF_039529435.1 of Nonomuraea maheshkhaliensis. Classification (NCBI taxonomy): domain Bacteria; kingdom Bacillati; phylum Actinomycetota; class Actinomycetes; order Streptosporangiales; family Streptosporangiaceae; genus Nonomuraea; species Nonomuraea maheshkhaliensis. Next base: position 151,472 of record NZ_BAAAMU010000004.1, on the reverse strand, counting down.
AGGCCGTCCTCCAGATAGAGCTCGCCCTGCCACTGCACCACGTGGGGGAAGAGATCCCCGTAGAAGGTGGAGTCGGCGGCGAGCAGCGAGTGCAGGTCCAGCATGGCCTTCGTGGTGATCAACGAGTCGAGCCGGACCTGCCGTGGAGGAATCTGAGCCCACTCTCGGTGGCTCAGACCATGGTCGGGATAAGGGCGTCCGTCGCCGACTAGCTTGAAGATCACCCCCCTGATTTTAGGAGAGATTCCGATTCCTCGCGCTATCCGGCCGCGCCGGCACCGGCACAGTCGGTGGGCGCGCCCTTTTCGTATCCGCGCCGGAAGGCGTTGACGCGTTGCGCGGAGCTGCCGTGGGTGAACGATTCAGGATCGATTCTGCCGGTGCCGCGCCGCTGGATTCTGTCGTCGCCGACCGCCGCCGCGGCGTCCAATGCCTCGGAGATCTCCGCGGCGGTGAAGGGCTGGTCGTAGAAGCCGGTCTCGTACGCGTTGCGCGCCCACACCCCCGCGTAGCAGTCGGCCTGAAGCTCGACGGCGACCGAGCTGCCCCCGTCGAGGGCGCCGAGCAGCTTCTGGACGTGGTGGCCGTACTCGTGGGCGATCACGTACGCCTGCGCGAAGGGCCCGCCCTTGGCCCCGAAGTCGCGCTGGAGCGTGCCGAAGAAGCTCAGGTCGAGGTAGACGCGCTGGTCGCCGGGGCAGTAGAAGGGACCGGCCGCCGAACTGGCGGAGCCGCAGCCGGTGCGCACCCGGCCCGAGTACAGCACGGTCTTGGCCGGGCGGTAGCCGGAGACCTGCGTCTTCCAGTAGTCCTGGATGCTGTTGACCACGCCGACCACGCGGCACCGTTCGGACTGGTCGGCGTCCTTGCCGGTCTGGCACTGCTCGGCGAGGTTCGACGGCGGCCGCCGCTGCGCGGGCTCCGCGCCACTTCCGACGTTGTTCAGGACGACGACCAGCACCAGCACGATCAGGCTGACGATCCCGCCCCCGCCGACGATCATCCCGCCGGGAAATCCGGACAGGCCGCCACCGCCCCCGCCGCCACCGGCGTCCTCCACCTGTGAGGCGTCGAGGTCGGCCTGGTCTCTGAAGTCCATGCTGAGATCCTCTCTGGGCACTGCCAGAAGGATCTACTTCCCCGTGACGGGCGGGGATATCGGGTTAAATCGCGCCGGAGAAGGTGTCGCAGCGCTCGGGGTCGCCGGTGTCGTAGCCGGTGCTGAACCACTTCGCCCGCTGCGCCGAGGTGCCGTGGGTGAAGCCGTCGGGGGTGACGCGGCCCTGCGTGCGGCGCTGGATGCTGTCGTCGCCGACGGCCGCGGCGGCGCTGAGCGCCTGGTCGATGTCGTTCTTGCTGAACGGCTCCTCGTAGAAGCCGGTCTTGACCGCGTTCTGCGCCCACACGCCGGCGTAGCAGTCGGCCTGCAGTTCGAGGCGCACGGAGGGGCTGCCGGCGCCGGGGCGGTTGTCGTGACCGACCCGGTTCATGGTGCCGAGCAGGTTCTGGACGTGGTGGCCGTACTCGTGGGCGATCACGTACGCCTGCGCGAACGGCCCGCCCTCGGCCCCGAAGTCGCGCTGGAGCGTGTCGAAGAAGGTCAGGTCGAGGTAGACCCGGCGGTCGGCGGGACAGTAGAACGGCCCCACGGCGGAGTCGGCCGCGCCGCAGGCGGTGTCGACCGCCCGGGTGAACAGCACGGTCTTGGCGGGCGTGTACGACCTGCGCCCCTCGTCCCCGAACGCCTGCCGCCAGTAGGACTGGATGCTGTTGACCGTGCCGACGACGCGGCAGTCCTCGGACTGGTCGGCGTCGGCACCGGTCCGGCAGCGTTCGGCCAGGTTGCCGGTGGCCGGTGGCGGCGCGCTCGGCTGCTGACCACCGCCCTGCGGCCCGCCCTCGTCGCCGGTGAAGGGGGTCGGGACCAGCCCGAACAGGAACAACCCCGCCACCGCCACGATCAGCAGCAGGCAGCCGCCGCCCCGGCCGCCGATGGGCAGCATGCAACCGCTGGGCATCCGGCCGAACCCGCCCCCGCCTCCGCCGCCGCGCTGCGGGCCCGAAGCTCGTACGTCCTCGACCTGCGACGGGTCGAGGGACTTGTCGTCGTCGAACTGCATGTCTCCCCCTGACGCAGTTCTCCCCTGTGACAAGACGAATACGCACCGCAGTCAACATTGCAAGATTTCTACCGAAATATCGGCTAATGTGCGGCTTATGACGGTTGGTTTGATCGGGATCGCCCTGGTGTCCCTCGGCATGGTGCTCACCCCCGGGCCGAACATGATCTATCTGGTCTCCCGCTCGATCACGCAGGGCCGCAGGTCGGGGCTGATCTCCCTCTCGGGCGTCTTCCTCGGCTTCGCCACCTACCTGACCGCCACGTGCCTCGGGCTCACCGCTGTCTTCGTGTACGTGCCCGCCGCCTACACCGCACTCAAGGTGGCCGGCGCCGCGTACCTGCTCTGGATGGCCTGGAACACCATCCGGCCGGGCGGCATCTCCGCCTTCGAGGCGCGCGAGCTGCCGGTGGAGCGTCCCGGCCGGCTGTTCTCCATGGGGCTGCTGACCTGCCTGCTCAACCCCAAGATCGCCATCCTGTACCTGTCACTGCTGCCGCAGTTCATCGACCCGTCGATGGGGCACGTCCTGCTGCAGAGCCTCGCGCTCGGCTCGGTGCAGGTCGCCGTCGGCACGATCGTCAACGGCCTGATCGTGCTCTCGGCGGGCGCCCTGGCCGCGTTCCTGGCCGAGCGCCCCGTCTGGGTGCGGGTGCAGCGTTACGTCACCGGCACGGTCCTCGGCGCCTTCGCCGTCAGCATGGCGACCGACCGCTCCAAGGCCCTGGTCAGCGCCTGAGTCTGAACGTACGGGCTCAGCGGTCGAACCACGACGCGGACGACGACCGGCACAACTGCCCGAACGTGACCCCGGCCAGCAGCACCCCCAGCACGTTCCCCAGACTGACGCTGCCCAGGAGCTGCCACAGACCCAGCAGCGTGACCAGGAGCTCGACGACCAGCCCGCACGCGCGCACCCACGAGCGGCGCGTCGGGATCCGCAGCGCCAGGAACCCGATCAACAGGATCGTCAGCAGCGGCACGGCGAGCGCGACCAGCACGGCTCCGCCCGCCGCGCTGACCACCCTGCTCAGCGGCACGCTGCCCAGCAGGACGAACAGCAGGAACAGCCCCACCATCCCCATGACCGCCTGGACCCCCATGCAGATCCTGGCCACGGACACGGAGCGGGGCATCGCCTCGACGGCGTAAGCCTCGGACATCGGCGAGCCTCTCGACTCGGGGAAGGGCGATCGACGGGCCGAGCATAGGCCGCCCCCCATGGCCATGGCCGCGAACCAGGCCGAACCGGCATACGTGACAGGGATTGCCGACTCGGGCATCGCGGAGTGGACTGAAGTCCTACCCACGTCGAGAGGAGGAGCGGTGAGCAGGCTTCGTTTCGGTGTCTTCCTGGCCCCGTTCCACACGGCGGGACAGAACCCCACCCTGGCCATCGACCGCGATCTGGCCCTCATGGAGCATCTCGACCGGCTCGGGTACGACGAGGCGTGGATCGGGGAGCACCATTCCGCCGGCACCGAGATCATCGCGGCACCGGAGATCTTCATCGCGGCCGCGGCGCAGCGTACCCGGCACATCAGGCTCGGGACCGGCGTGACCTCGCTGTCCTACCACAACCCGCTCTGGGTGGCCGACCGCATGGTGCTGCTCGACCACCTGACCAGGGGGCGCGTGATGCTGGGTGTGGGGCCAGGCTCGCTGCCCACCGACTCGGCCATGATCGGGCTCGACCCCACCGACACGCGGGAGCTGCTCGACGACAACCTCGACATCGTGCTGCGGCTGCTGCGCGGGGAGAGCGTCACGGCCCAGACGCGTACGCACACGCTGGTGGACGCGCGGCTGCAGCTGCGGCCGTACACCGAGCCCAGGTTCGAGGTGGCCGTCGCCGCGGTGGCCTCGCCGACGGGGCCGCGCCTGGCCGGGCGGCACGGCCTGGGCCTGCTGTCGATCGGCGCGACGCTCACCGCCGACGGGTTCGACGCGCTGGCGCACCACTGGAACGTCATGGAGGAGCGCGCGGCCACGTACGGCACCGAGGTCGACCGCGCCGCCTGGCGGCTGGTCGGGATCATGCACGTGGCCGAGACCCGCGAGCAGGCCGCGCGGGACGTGGAGCACGGCATCGAGCCCTGGTTCCGCTACTTCCAGAAGGTGGCCGCGTTCCCGCAGATGGGCGTCCAGGGCGGGGACCTGAAGGAGATGATCGACTTCGTGCGTGGGTCGGGCATCGGCGTGATCGGCACCGTCGAGGACGCCAAGGCGCAGGTGCGGCGGCTGCTCGACCAGTCCGGCGGGTTCGGGGCGATGTTGCTGATGGCCCATGAGTGGGCCGATCCGGCGGCGACGAACCGCTCGTACGAGCTCATCGCCCAGCACGTGATGCCCGAGTTCCAGGGCCAGGCGCGGCCGACCCTGGACGCCGCCGCCCGCGCGAGCGAGGTCCGTGCGGACTACGCGCAGGCGCAGCTGACCGCGGTCGCCCGCATGACGGACAAGTACCGGGCGGAGGCGAACATCAAGGACTGATCACCGCTGGGTCGAGTCGGAGATCTCTCCGGAGGGCGTGGGCCAGTCGAGCAAGGTGTCCGGGTCGACAGCCCATGCCGAGGAGGCGGCCGCGGCGCCGATGCCGAGCCCGATGAGCCCGGCGGCGGCCACCAGGGCGAGCTTCTTGAGCAGGCTGGCGTTTGTCACAAGACCTCCATTGCGTTACGAACGTGAGGGGGAGCAGGCTATTGGACGCGGAGATCACGACACAATAGGTTCGTGCACGCCCCGGGGTCGAGCCTACGCATGGCGCGAAATGGCGATGTCAGGTGAACACCCGACAAAACGTTCGTGGCGTCAGGCGCGAGGCCGGTCGATCCCGTCCTTCGAGCCTGGGCGTCCCCCGGTGATCAGGCGTCTCGCGAGTCGTTTGTAAGGGAGCTGTAAGCCCGCGCTCCTATACATGCACGTGTGCACTCAAGCGCCAGAAATTTCCGCATTTATGGCGTTGAATCCGGTATTGCGGGACCGGCCCGCTCATTGTCGACCCCGTTGAAGGAGGGCAGCGCTCCTAGTGACGCTGGAGATCAGATTTCTCGGCCCGTGGCAGGTATTCGCCGGTGACGAGCCGGTCCGGCTGGCCGGGCGCCGACGCATCGGCGTGCTGACCAGGCTCGCGCTGAACGCCGGGCAGGTCGTACACGCCGAGCGCATCCTCACCGACATCTGGGGGGAGAGCTCCACGGCGACCGCCGCCAAACAGCTCCACATCGTGATCTCCAAACTACGCCAGACCCTCGGTCCGCACACCACAGGAGAGATCCTCCAGACCGTGCCGGGCGGCTACCGGCTCGCGCTCGAACCGGACGACGTCGACGCCCATCTGTTCCTGCGCCTGGCCAGACGCGCCCGCACCGCCCAGGCACAGGGAGCCGGCGCGGACGCGCTGTTCCGCCAGGCCCTGGGGCTGTGGCGGGGCGATCCGCTGGCCGAACTGACCGACCCCTGGGCCAGGATCGAGGCCACCCGCCTGGAGGAAGAGCACCTCACCGTCCTGGAGGACCACGCCGATCTCCGCCTCGCCGCGGGCGATCACCACGCGGTGGCCGCCGAACTCGCGGTGCACGTACAGGTTCATCCCCTGCGCGAACGCCCGGTCGCGCAGCTCATGCTCGCCCTGCACCGTGCCGGTCGTCCCTCGGAGGCGCTCGCCGTCTACCAGGCCACCCGCCAGGTGATGATCTCCGAGCTCGGCCTCGAACCCGGCGCCGAACTACGCCGCATGCACCAGGCCGTGCTGACCAAGGACCCGAGTCTCGACCTGACCACCCCGGCGCAGCAGGTCACGGTCGGGGAGTCGTACCCGCCGGCCGAACTGCCCGCCGACACCCACACCTTCACCGCCCGCGCCGCCGAGATCGATCACCTGCGCACCGCGCTTGGCCCCACCGGCGGGCCCGCCGTCACCGTGATCGACGGGCCCGGCGGCATCGGCAAGTCCGCCCTGGCCGTCCACGTCGCGCACGCCGTGGCACCCGGGTTCCCCGACGGCGTCATCTACGTCAACCTGCACGGGTCCACCCCCGGGCTCGACCCGGTGACGCCGGAGCAGGCCCTGCGCCATCTGCTGCGCTCCCTCGGCCTGGACGGCGCCGCCGCCCCCGCCACCTCCGGCGAGGCCGCCGCCCGCTACCGCTCACTGACCGCGCACTCCAACCTGCTGGTCATCCTGGACAACGCCCGCGACGTACGCCAGATCCGCCCGCTCATCCCCGGGGGCCCCGGCTGCCGCGTCCTGATCACCTCCCGCGAACCGCTGGCCGCCCTCGACAACGCCCGCCACCTGCACCTGGGCGCCCTGGACGCCGCCGACGCCGCCGCGCTGCTGTCCCGCCTGGCCGGGCCCGACCGGACCCGCGCGGAACCGCAGGCGGTCGAACGGATCGTCGGCCTGTGCGGCGGCTTTCCCCTAGCCCTGCGGATCATCGGCGCCCGCCTGGCCGCCCGCCCCGACCTGACCCTGTCCGGCCTGGAGGCACGGCTGGCCGACGCCACCCGCCGCCTGGACACGCTGGAGTACGCCGACCTGGCCATCCGCGCCAGCATCGCCGTCAGCCACCACCACCTGCGCGAAGAGCCCGCCGGCCGGGACGCCGCCCACCTGCTGCCCCGGCTCGGCCTGCTCGACCTGCCCACCCACACCCCCGCCGCCACCGCCGCCCTGACCGGCTGGCCGTACCACCGCGCGGAGGCCGCTCTCGAACGTCTCCATGACGCCCGCCTTCTCGAACCCGGCCCCGACCGCTACCGCTTCCACGACCTGGTCGGCCTCTACGCCCGCGAACGGGCCCACCAGGATGTGCCGGAGGAGGAACGCGCCGCCGCCGTACGGCGGGCGCTGCACCACTACGTCGCCACCCTCTGGACGGCGAGCACGATGCTCAACCCCGACGCCGTCCTGCGAGCCCCCGTGGAACTGCCCGACAGCCCCTTCGCGGACCTGGCGGAGGCGGGACGATGGGTCCAGGACGAACGCGACAACCTGCTCGCCGCCGCGCAGCAGGCGCTGACCGGCCCCGACCCCGCGACCGCCGTCGGCCTCGTCATCGGACTCCACTGGCCCTTCTGCTTCCAGGGCTGGCACACGCAACTGGACGGCGTCTACGCGCAGGCCATCGAGGTGGCCCACCGCATCGGAGCCTGGGAGGACAAGGCCCAGCTCAGCAGCTTCCTCGGCTGGGTGTACCGGGACCAGGGCCGCTACGACGACGCGATCGCGCAGCTGAGGACGGCGCTCACCGACTGGGACCGGGCCGGCCTGCCGCGCAGGAAGGTCGGCGTGCTCAACAACCTCGGCGTCATCAACGCCATCGTGGGCCGCCTCGACGAGGCGCTCGGCCACCTGGAGTCCGGGCTGGAGCTCAACGACGAGGCCGAACGCCCCGTGGCCACGGCCACCCTGCGCAACAACCGGGTGCACGTCTACTACCGCCAGGGCCGCTTCGACGAGGCCATCGCCGAAGCGCGCCTGCTCGTGGAGCAGGCCCCGCCGACGGGCCCGCTCGCCGACGCGGGCATCGCCCACGGCTCGCTGGGCGACGCCTACCGCCACGCCGGCCGGCTCACGGAGGCGGCGGAGAGCTACACGACGGCCGTACGACTGCTGCGCGAGGCGGGATACCACCTGAAGGAGGCCGTGTCTCGGTGGTGGTTCGGCACCACGCTGCACGGCCTCGGCCGGCACGCCGAAGCCCGGCGGCAGTGGGAGGACTCCGTCCGCCTCCTGCGCGCCGCCCGCCTGCTGACGCCTGGGGAGGCCGGCGACATCCTCGCCCAGGCCGTGCCGGAAACCCCTCAGCCGATCAGAAACATGCTCTGACCCGCGCCGCCCCGGCCCGCGTGCTCCTCATTGGCGTACCGGTCAACAGAATAGCCAGAGGAAGAGGGAGAGACCTCGGGCAGCTCTGGATCACGACTCCCGACCCGAGTCACCCCGGCTGCTGCGGAGCGCGGCAATACACCATCGACTTCCACATCGCGAAGCGCTGAGCTCATTCGGAAAGCGCTACGGGTTGAGCGCGGCACGCAGCCGCTCCGCGTAGGCCCGGCGACGACCTGCGGGCAGCCACTCGGGCTCCGGGGGCGTGCGGTAGAGGTCGTCGCCGGGGTAGCGGGGGAAGAGGTGCTGGTGGAAGTGCCAGACGTCCTGGTTGCCCGCGGGCTCGTTGTGCTGGCGGGTGGAGACTCCCGCGCAGTCGTACGCGGTGCGCATGGCCCGGGCCAGCAGCCGGGTGACGTCGAAGATCGCGTGCCCGTCGGCGGCGGGGAGGTCGTACAGGTTCTCGTGATGGGCGACCGGGATGATCAGCAGATGTCCCGCGTTCCGCGGCCACCAGCGGGGGCAGATCATCGCGAAGACGCGCTCGTCCCGGTGGACCACGTCGGGCTCCCGGTCCGGGGTGAGGTGACAGAACGGGCAGTGGTAGTCGGCGGGGGCGTGGTTGTGCACGCGACTTCTCCCTGCTGGACATGGTTTCTGGAGTTTTGACGAAGCCGCCCGGAGGAGGCTCTCAGACCGGCCACTCGACGAGCTCGTCCAGAACCGGCGGCCGGTACTCTGACCCCTTGAGCACCTTGCCGTCCGCCCGGCGGAGCACCCGTCCGTCGGCGTCGAGCTTGCTCATGTTGGACCGGTGAACCTCGACGAACACGGCCGGCAGATCGATCCCCAGCGCATCCGCCGCGCCGTAGGTGACATACAGGACATCCGCCAGCTCCTTCGCCACCGCCTGGTACGCGCTGAGCGGATCGCCGCCGGCCCGCAGCGCCTGTGCGAGCTCGGTCAGAGCCTCGGCCGCCTCCCGCGCCTCCTCGACCAGCAACGTCCGCCGCTGCTCCGCCACCTCTGGCCGCGCCGCATCGGCCACACCGTCGAACACCTCACGAAACTCGGCGACCCGCCGCATCGGCTCATGGTCCATGCCCCGACCCTAGATGCTCCGGACGATGCGCAACCGGCAATGCGCGTGCGGCGGCCACCAGAGGCGCCTCCGTCGTCACAGCAGACCCTGCGCGCGTAGCACGTCGGCAAGACTCCGCGAAGAGCCCTTCTGCTCGGGGCTCGGCCCCCCAAGGGGTTCCGCGCCGAGGTAGCGCAGCTCTCGCAGGTCCGTGGCGAGCGGGAGCCCGGTGATGTCGCTCGCCAGGGCGAACGAACGCTCCATCGGGTGCTCGATCCCCGGCCCGTCGATGTCGTGATCGGGATCCAGCCCGACCGCGCGCATCTTCGTGACCAGGCGGTCCGGATCACTGCCCGATCGCTCCTCCGGGTACATCGGGTCGAACCAGACGACCGGCGCGCCGTCGACGATGTAGGCAAAGGTGTCCTGGGCGTACTCGTGGCCGCAGACCGCCACGACCTCGGTTCCCCGCGAGACCGGGTTGTAGATCTCGGTGGCGACGGCCATCATCCATCCCCCCGGTTCGATGACCACGGTCCAGTCGCCGACCCGGGCGGCGCCGATGTAACCGGCCGCGTCGTCCCTCATGCTCTCCGCCGAGAGATAGTCCAGTTCCTCGAATGTCACCTCTTCCATGGTCTCCTCCTCCACGCCGAACCGGCGGAGCGCCTCCTCCGGGGACAGGTCGCGGACGAAGGACACGCAGTAGATCTCACCCAACGTCTCGTAACCGGGGAAGCAGGGAAGGTCTCCGGGGGTCGCCGTCATGGTCACTCCTTGATCGCCTGAGCGGCATGATCGCACCCGCGGCCGACAAACCGCGTCCGTCCTGGTCAGGGGGACGTACTCAGGTCCAGAGGTAGAGACCCTGACCGGCCCGTACGACCGGATCCAGCCAGTCGAAGAACCCCTCCACCCACGGATCCCGCACGGGCTCGCCCGGCAACGCGGGCGGACGGCGTTCGAACGCGGGCGGATGGCGTTTGAACGCGCCCGGCACCACGCGGCTGAACCCGCGGGCGGCCTGCTCCAGCAGCACGCCGTGCCGCATCACCACCTCATGCTGCTCCCGCTGCCCAGGCACCACCCTGTCGTCATTGACCGTCCGTGGCGGCGGGCCCGGGGCGGGCGCAGTGGGCGGGTTCGGCAGGGCGAACACGCCGTGGCGGGCTTCGACGAAGGCGGGTTTACGGGTCCAGGCGTTCGTACGGTCCAGGGTGGCCCGCGCCGTGGCGAGCAGATCTTCCTGGGTCTCGGCGAGCAGACGACTCGTGTCCCACGTACGCAGCCGCTCGCGGTAGTGGCGGAACCCACCGGCGCTGGTCTCGTCGTACCAGCGCCGCCACCTGACCGCCCACTCCGCCAGCTCATCGGGAAGGAGCGTCGCCCAGGCCGCCTCCCGCCATTCGGGGGGAAAGATGGGATTGGCGCCGATGACGTTGACCCGATGCGAACGGCCAGAATCGAGCACCAGCAACGAGCACAACCGCTCGTCGAGATCCCGCCACCGCGCGAGGTCGTGGCCGGTCTCTTCAGGAGGGTCCGTACGCAGCGCGTGGGCCAGGCGAGCGTGGGCGCGGGTCAGCCGTACGAGCTCACCGGGATCACTCCGGGCGACGTCACGCACGACCGCAGGCACCCAATCCGTCCCCACGGCCCGTCATCGTAGCTGTCGATCACGTCTCGGCGTCCGGCGAGTTCGGCTCCGTCGCCAGTTGCCTGCCGTTCCCCGCACTCCCGCCCGGGAGACGGGCTCGGCGTGGAGTTCCTCGGTACCTGCCGGCAGATCAGCACCTTGATCGCCCCATCGGGCACCACCTGCTCATCCTGTCCCCGCCGTCCGGTCGCCGGGTCGCACGGGTTCTTGGGCGGGAGGAGCGTCCAGGTCCCCGTGCGGTAGGCGGCGGTGATGCTGGGCCCGATGTAGGCGTTGCTGACGACTGTGCCGTTGGTGGTCATGACACAGGAGTTGACCTCTTCGGCGCTGCCCACCCACAGCGCCTGGCCGTCGGGGTAGGCGAACCGGATGAGGTAGTTGGTCACCTGCCCGCCCATCAACGTGCACACCATTTCCGGGGGATCGGTGGTGACCGGAAGGTATCCGAGGTCGTGGGCCATCGACGTGGCCTGGTCGGTCAAGGTCCGTGATCCGGCGAGTTGCCGGGCCGGTTTCGCGTTGTGCCCGGGATAGGCGCAGATCAACGCGGCGGCCGGCTTGCCGGGCACGAGCGAGTCGGCGACCCCGTCGAGGTCGGCGGCAGCCGGCACCCAGCGACCGATCCTGTCGCTGTCCCATCGCCGCGGACACGAAGCCGGCACGGGCGCGCCGGCGGTGCCGGGCACCAGGACGACCGCGACGAGAAGCAGGACCGCGGCCACGACGACGCCGATCCAATGGATGGGTTCCACACGTTGCAGACGCTGCCCGCCCGCCGCCGGCTCCCCTCAGCGCCCGGGCCCTGACGCTTCCCCGACGTCGCCCGTGGCCGGGGCCGTGACGCGGAAGGTGCGCCGGTACACCGACGGGGCGACCCCCGTCTCCGCCGCCAGGTGCCGCCGCAGCGAGGTGGCGGTGGCGAAGCCGACCTCGTGCGCGACCCGTTCCACCGGCAGGTCGCTGGACTCCAGCAGGTGCCGCGCCCGCCGCAGCCGCTGCTGGGTCAGCCAGCGGCCGGGGCTCAGACCGGTCTCCTGACGGAAGCGCCGGGCGAAGGTGCGGGTGCTCATCGCCGCGTGCGCGGCCAGCTCCTCCAGCGACAGCGGCAGGTCCAGCCGCTCCAGGGCCCAGTCGCGGGTCGGTCCCGTGCCGGTTTCGCTCGCCGGCGGCAGCGGCCGTTCGATGAACTGCGCCTGCCCTCCGTCCCGGTACGGCGGCACGACGCAGCGGCGGGCGACCTGGTTGGCCACCTCGCTGCCGTGGTCCTGGCGCACCAGGTGCAGGCAGATGTCGACACCGCTGGCCGCCCCCGCGGAGGTCAGCACGTCACCGTGGTCGACGAAGAGCACGCCGGCGTCCAGCTCCACCTGGGGGAACAGCTCCTCGAAGATGCCGGTGAGCTCCCAGTGGGTGGTGGCCCGGCGTCCGTCCAGGAGACCGGCGGCGGCCAGCAGGAACGCGCCGGTGCAGATGGACACCAGGCGGGTGCCCGGACGGACGAGGGACAGGGCGGCCAGGGCCCGCGGGTCCGGGTCGGCGGCCGTGGCCGGCGAGATCCCGTACGGAGGAATGATCACGGTGTCCGCCTCGGCCAGCACCTCGGGACCGTGCCCGGGGGTGACGATCAGGTCCGCGTCGGTACGTACGGGCTGCCCGTCCACGCTCGCGGACAGCACCTCGTAGCGGCCGTCGGCGGATCCCAGGACCCGGTGGGGGATGCCGAGCTCGAAGGGGTAGACGCCGTCGAGGGCGAGGACGACGACCTTGTGCGCGCCGGGCCGCGGGGCCTGGACCAGTGCGGCCGCGCGTTCAGCGAGGTCACGGGCCCTCGCCGGCGCGCGGTGGGAGGCAGGGTCGATGGACATGGCAGGAATGTATCGGAGGGTGACCTTCTTGCCATCGCCCAGGGCGGGACCGCAGGGCCACGATCGAGGCATGACCCCTGACGATCTCGGCTCCCCGAACTCCGCTGCCCCCGTGATGCTCGCCCTGCACCAGACGACCCTCGGCGGCCCTGAAGTGCTGCGATTGACCGAGCTTCCCCGGCCCGCGCCCGGCCCCGGGCAGATCCTCGTCGCCGTGCACGCGGCCGGACTCAACCCCACGGACTACAAGCACCGCGCCCTGAGCATCTTCCTGCCACCCCCGCCGCTGACCCTCGGCTGGGACGTCTCCGGCACCGTGGCGGAGACCGGCCCCGGCGTCACCCTCTTCCAGCCCGGCGACGAGGTGTTCGGCATGCTGCCCTACCCCCACGGGGCCGGCTCCCACGCCGAGTACGTGACCGGCCCCACCCGCGCCTTCGTCCCCAAACCCACCGGGATCGACCACATCCAGGCGGCCGCTCTGCCGCTGGCCGCGCTCACCGCCTGGCAGGCCCTCGTCGAGACCGCGGGCCTGCGGGCCGGGCAGCGGGTGCTGATCCACGCCGCGGCCGGCGGTGTCGGTCACCTCGCCGTACAGATCGCCAAGGAACGCGGGGCCCACGTCACGGGGACGGCGAGCGCCCCCAAGCACGCCTTCCTGCGCGAACTCGGCGCGGACGCCTGCGTCGACCACCGCTCCGAGGACTTCACCGACATCGAGGAACGCTACGACGTCGTCCTCGACGCCCTCGGCGGGGAGACCGCCACCCGTTCCGTGAGCGTGCTCCGCCCCGGGGGAGTCCTCGTCTCCCTGGTGCCGGGAGCCGAGGACACCCCAGCGGCGGCCGAGAAGGCACAGGTCCGCGCGGTCACCCTGATCGTCGAGCACGACCAGGCCGGGATGCGCGCCATCGCCGACCTCGCCGACCGGGGCAGCCTCCGCGCCCACGTCTCCGCCACCTTCCCCCTCGCCGAAGGCGCCCGCGCCCACGCCCTGGGGGAGACGGGTCACACCACGGGCAAGCTGGTTCTCACCGTACGGTGAGGCGGGTCGGACCTATCTCGAACTACAGGCTCGCTTGACGAATCCTTGGAGCGACGTATCTCGCGTTCCAGCGATGGAGCGATCCAGATGGACGGTCTCCTCGCCCTTCGGCCGGAGGACACGGAGGGGTGCCGGCCATTTCCCACGCCGGGCGGTCTTGCACGCCGGCAAGCGCACCGATGCCCGTCCACCACGGATGTGCAAGGAGCGCAGGGCGACGCCGTCGCGACCCGTGCCGCGCTCCACGTTATGAGCCAGAGGAAGTGTCAGACATCCTCTCGAACCCCCTCAGGTAGGGCGGGAATCAGTCAACATCCGAGACGGGAGCCTAGCCACAGAGGGGGGCAACTGAGACGGAAAATAAGACGGAACGCCAGAGGGGTCACGCCGATGATCTCGGCGTGACCCCTCTGAGCTGGCGGAGGATAGGGGATTTGAACCCCTGATAGGTTGCCCTATACACGCTTTCCAAGCGTGCGCCCTCGGCCACTAGGCGAATCCTCCGCCGACGAGCTTACCGGACTTCGCGAGCGGTGCGGACCACGTTTTCGGTGGGATGGCTCGGGGTGGAGCGAGCACTGCGGCATCCGGCTAGACTGTCCAGGGACCCCTCGCGCGGCGTCATCCTGTGAACCTCCCCAGGGCCGGAAGGCAGCAAGGATAAGCGGGCTCTGGCGGGTGTGCGGGGGGTCTCTTCGTTGGGAGCCCCCTCGCAGGCGGGATGGTCGTATGAGCCTTGCGCTTTACCGCAAGTACCGACCCGGGACCTTCGCCGAGGTCAAGGGTCAGGAACACGTCACTGACCCGCTGCGACAGGCGTTGCGCACGGGCCGCATCAACCACGCCTACCTGTTCAGCGGCCCCCGTGGATGTGGCAAGACGTCCAGTGCCCGCATCCTGGCGCGTTCCCTCAACTGCGAGAAGGGTCCGACCCCCGATCCGTGCGGCGAGTGCGAGTCGTGTGTCGCGCTGGGCCCGACCGGGCCTGGTCACCTCGACGTCATCGAGATCGACGCCGCCTCCCACGGTGGTGTGGACGACGCGCGCGACCTGCGTGAGCGGGCCTTCTTCGCGCCCGTGTCCGCGCGCTACAAGATCTACATCATCGACGAGGCGCACATGGTGACCCGCGAGGGTTTCAACGCGCTGCTCAAGCTCGTCGAGGAGCCCCCGCCGCATCTGAAGTTCATCTTCGCGACGACGGAGCCGGAAAAGGTCATCGGCACCATCAAGTCGCGTACGCATCACTACCCGTTCCGGCTGATGCCGCCCGCGACGCTCCGGGCGCTGCTGGAGGAGATCCTCACCTCCGAGAGTGTGCCGTTCGAGCCCAACGCGCTGCCTCTGGTCGTGCGCGCGGGCGCCGGGTCGGCCCGTGACTCGCTGTCGATCCTCGACCAGCTCCTCGCCGGGGCGGAGGAGGACGGCATCACCTACGCCAAGGCCGTCTCCCTGCTCGGCTACACCGACGGCGACCTGCTCGACGAGGTCGTCGGCGCGTTCGCGGCGCGCGACGGCGCCCAGGTCTTCCACACGGTCAACCGGGTGATCGAGGGCGGTCACGACCCGCGCCGCTTCGCCTCCGACCTGCTCGAACGCTTCCGCGACCTGGTGATCCTGGCCAACGTTCCCGAGGCGGCCTCCAGCGGGCTGCTCGACCGGCCGGCTGATGAGCTGGAACGGCTGGTTCAGCAGGCGGCCTCGATGGGGCCGGCCGAGCTGACCCGCGCCGCCGAGATCTTCAACGCCGGGCTCACCGAGATGCGCGGTGCCACCTCGCCGCGCCTGCTGCTCGAACTCATGTGTGCGCGGGTGCTGCTTCCGGGGGCGGCGCAGGGTGAGGGTGCGTTGCTGGCGCGGCTGGAACGGCTCGAACGTGGGGGTGCGGTCGCTCAGATGGCAGCCAGGGCGGCTGCTCCCACTGCTGCTCCTGCCCAACCGTCCGCTGTTTCCCCACCTGCTGTCGGCGGTACGACTGCGGGGGCGCAGGGTGCCCCGAGCGCATCTGCTTCCGCCGGTGGGTCCGCGGCTCCCGTGGGCGCGGCCGAGTCGTCCCCTGCGCCCGCTCGTGGTGGTGACGACTGGCCCGAGGCGGTGCGTCCCGGTGCGTCCGCTCCCGCTGCGGGGCCGGCCTCCGCAGGTGGCTCGGCGTCGGTGGCGGGGAGCGGGGCTCAGCAGGCTGCCCCGGGCGGCCCCAGTGGGCCGACGCCGGGTGGGGCCGGTGCCATGCAGGCGCAGTGGGCCGCGGTGCTGGCCGCACTCAAGCAGCGCAGCATCGTCGTCTGGGCGAACGTGAGCACCAACGCCCAGGTCGTGGGGGTTGAGGGCAACCTGGTCACGCTGGGGTTCGCCCAGGTCGGCGCGATGAAGAACTTCACCGGTGGCGGCAAGGACGCCGTGGTGGCGGCCGCGCTGGGCGATGTGCTGGGCGGTACGTGGCGCGTCGAGGCGGTCGTCGGCGGCTCGCCGGCTCCGCAGGCCGCGCGCGGGCCCGCCCGTTCCCCGTCCCACGCCCCGTCGCACGGTCCGGCCCAGGGCGGTCACGGTTCCGCGCCGGGAGGGCCGAACGCGGCCGGGCCCGGTCAGTCTTCAGGGCCCAGCGGCCCGCAGGTGGTGGGGGGTCAGACGGCGCCCGGCCCTCAGGGGGGTCAGGGTACGACGGGTCCCCAGGGGCGTACGGCGTCCCACGGAGACTCCGCCGAGGACAAGGGCGGGCAGGACCCCGGCCAGCCTCCTGCCGCCCCGGCAGGGCCCCTGGCCACCGACGAGTCCTGGCCCGACGCCCCCGACGACTTCGGCCCCGGCGCCCCGCCCAACCCCGACCCCACCCGCACCGTCCCCGCGGTCCAGCCCGCCGCAGCGGGTTCGAGCGTGGCCGCGGGATCCGGCTTGGCCGCCGCCCGATCGGCCGCCAAGGCCGCCGCGCAGGCGGGTCCGCGCGTCCCGATGGCTCGTGGCAGTGCCGCCGCCTGGCCCGACAAGGTCCCAGGGCGTGACAAGAGCCCCGATTCCGACGAGGTGGACCCGCTCAACGACGCGGACGCGGATGTGGACGCCGTCTCGGGCATGGCCCTGCTGGAGAGGGAGCTCGGTGCCCAGGTGATCGGCGAAATCGATCACAGCTGAGGTGGGCGACGCCCTCGGCTGACGGCCGTGGTGGCGGGTGCTCTCATGGCTGCCGGGTCTACGCGCCGGTGGGCGTGATGGTGGTGGGTGACGGCGCCGAACGGTGATGCCGCAGAGGTGTGTCCTGGCCCGAGGATGGCCGGGGTGTCGTGTTCGGGGCAGCGGTGGCGGGGAGCATCGGGTGGATGAAGCCGGCCCGGGGCGCTGTGCCCCAGCGGGTGAGGGGTCGTGGGCGGGGGGCCGGGCGGGTCAGGACAGGAGGCGGGAGCGGGCGGCGGCCGAGCGGGGGTCGGTGGAGGGGAGGGCGGCGAGGCGTTCCAGGACCTCGTAGTCGTCGCGCCCGTTGCACGTCTGCGCGTACGCCCACAGATCCTCAGGCGACCCCTCCCGCAGCAGGCAAGCCCGCACCTGCGCCTCCAGCTCGTCGCGTTCGCGGCGGATCTCCGGCGACTCCGAGCGGGGCAGCAGCGGGCCGGGGTAGGAACGGGCCAGGGCGCGGGGGTCGGAGGCGGTCAGCAGGCGGCGCAGGGTCAGGAAGTCGGCCTCCACCGGACAGGTCAGCCGGTACGGCTTCGCCGCGATGGCCTCCCCGAGCTGGGCGCGCAGCCGGTGGATCTCGGCCCGGATCGTGACGGGATTGCCGGCGTCGCCGTACAGGTGGAAGGAGAGTTGTTCGGCCGTCAGGCCGTGGGGGTGGAGGGCGAGGAGGGTGAGGATCTCGGCGTGGCGCAGTGACAGGGGGCGTTCGCGGTCGCAGAAGGCGGCCGACGGGACGCCGGCCCCGAGGAAGGTGAGGGTCAGGGGCTGCGGGGCGGCGGACGGCGTGGCGCGCAGGAGGAAGCCGTCGGAGAAGGGTTCGAGCTGGGCGACGGTGCCGTCTCTGAGGATCATGCGCCGGCCGGGGCTGCGGGCGCCCTGCTCGCCGAGGTGGACGCGTTCGCCGAGCCCGCCTGCGGGGTCGCCGGAGATGACGCGGCCGGTGGGGGAGAGCAGGATGCCGGGACGGCCGTGGAGCGACTCGAAGCGGCGGCGCAGGCGCTCGTCGCGTTCGTGCATGCGCAGGGCGAGTTGTGTCTCGGCGAGCTTGGCCGTGGCGGCGACGAGGGCGAGCGTGGCGGGGTGGAGGCTGCGGGCGGTGCCGCTGACGTCGACGCAGCCGATGACCAGGCCGGAGTCGGGGTCGGTGATGGGGGCAGCGCTGCACGACCAGACGTGCAGGACGCGCATCAGGTGCTCTTCCGAATAGACGTGAACGGGCTCGCCTGTCGCCAGGGCCGTGCCCATGCCGTTGGTGCCGACGTCGCCCTCGGTCCATTGGTGCCCGTCGGACAGGCCGACCTGGTCGGCGCGGCGCAGGGTGGTGGGGGTGCCGTCGCGCCACAGGACGCGGCCGTCGCCGTCGGTGACGATCATGATGTGGCCGGTCTCGCCGGCCAGCCCGGACAGGGTGTGGGCGAGCAGCGGCAGGAGGTCCTGCAGCGGATGGGACTCGCGCATGTCCCTGATGCGGGCGGGATCGCACACGAGCGGGGCGCCGCGGCCCTCCGGATCGACTCCGGCGTCAAGCGAACGGCGCCAGGACGCCTTGATCAGGTGACGTGGCGGTTCCGGCCAGGGCAGACCGGTCACCGCGGCTTCATGCGCTCCGCGCAGAAGGCGGGAGTACGCGTCGAGATGGGCGTAACTCATCGGTCACTCCAAGTAGTCAACTAGAGGATCCGTCTTGCGCGCCCTTCGCGCAACCCGTTCAGGGGGATTGCAGAGGGTGATTGAATGAGCGCAACGTGTGTGCAACGTTCATCCGGCTAGCGTCCTTTACCAACGCGTCGGCGTGGTGCGGCCGCTCCGCCGGCGTGATGGCCGGGTCTCGGACGCTGGAGGGGGGCCGAGATCCGGCCAGAACCGCGCCCCGGTGGCGCCGCCGGGGCACGCCAGCACACACCGACGCGAGCCGGAAGAACACGCCGACGCGGGTCGGACCGCGGACGCGAGAAGCCGTGCCGGGCGGCGGGAATCCCCCGTCCGGGACGGCCCACGGAGGCGGGGAGACCACCCCGGGCGAGGCTCGGGCAGGAAACAGGGGGACACCCCAGTACATGACGCCGCCCAAACACCGTAGGCTCGTGGCAGTCAAAAACGCGGAGCCACGAGGAGCGCACGACGGTGAACCCAGGGGATGTCAACCTGCAGCAGCTGCTGGAGCAGGCCCAGCTCATGCAGCAGCAGCTTGTGAGCGCCCAGCAGGAGCTCAACGATGCGCAGATCGAGGGCTCATCGGGCGGTGGCCTGGTCACGGCCGTCGTCAACGGCTCCGGCGAGCTGCTCGAACTCAAGATCGACCCGAGCGTGATCGACTCCGGCGACCCGCAGGACACCGCGGACACGATCGCCGACCTGGTGATCGCCGCGGTCCGCGACGCGGTGCGCGCGGCCGCCGACCTGCAGCAGGAGAAGCTCGGCCCGCTGGCCCAGGGGCTGGGTGGCGGCGGCCTCGGACAGTTGCCAGGGTTCTAGGCATGTACGAAGGGGTCGTCCAGAACCTGATCGACGAGCTGGGGCTGCTGCCCGGCGTCGGTCCCAAGAGCGCGCAGCGGATCGCGTTCCACCTCCTCGCGGCCGATCCCGCCGACGTCAAGCGGCTGGCGCACGCGTTGCTGGAGGTCAAGGAGAAGGTCCGCTTCTGCCGGGTCTGCGGCAACGTGGCCGCCGAGGAGGAGTGCCGCATCTGCCGCGACACCCGCCGCGACACCCACGTCATCTGCGTGGTCGAGGAGTCGAAGGACGTCGTCGCGATCGAGAAGACGCGCGAGTTCAGGGGCACTTATCACGTGCTCGGCGGCGCGATCAGCCCGATCGACGGCGTCGGCCCCGATGACCTGCGCATCCGCGAGCTCATGACACGCCTCGCCGACGGCCGTGTCACCGAGCTCATCCTCGCCACAGACCCTAATCTCGAAGGCGAGGCGACGGCTACCTACCTCGCCCGTCTGGTCAAGCCGATGGGCATCAAAGTGACACGACTGGCCAGCGGTCTGCCTGTGGGCGGTGACCTCGAATACGCCGACGAGGTGACCTTGGGCCGCGCGTTCGAAGGACGGAGGCTGCTGGATGTCTGACCAGTGGAGCACGCTGGCGGAAGAGATCGCCGCGCACGCACAGAACTACGTGGACGGCCTGACCCGCATGGCGGGCGGCGAGGGCGGCGACGCCATCTGGTCGATCCTGCTGGTGGAGGTCGCGCAGGTGAGCCTGGCGGGGGCCAAACTCGGCGCCAACCAGGACGTCATCCTGGCCGGCAACTACGAGCCGCCGATGAGCGAGGATCCCGACATCGACGGGGTGCGCACGGCGCTGGCCGAGCGGCTGGAGGCGGTCGACGACTACGCCGAGGTGTTCGACCCGTACAAGGACACCGGCGTCACGGCGTACCGGCTGTCCGACGACCTGACCGCGGTCGCGGCCGACCTCATCCACGGGCTGCGCCACTACCACGCCGGCCGGCCGCACGAGGCGCTGTGGTGGTGGCAGTACTCCTACTTCAACACCTGGGGCAACCACGCGGGCGCCGCGATGCGCGCGCTGCAGGCCCTGGCCGCGCACTCGCGGCTCGACGTGGCGGAGGAAGCGACCACCGTCTGATCGCGCGCCCCGGTCCGATCCCACGTTCGATCCCACATAGTGGTACGAGCCATCGGGCGCATGAGAGGCCCCAAGTAGACTGGCAGCTCACAGTCCAGACCGGGAGACTCTCGTGGCACTCGTTGTGCAAAAGTACGGTGGTTCGTCCGTCGCCGACGCGTCCTGCATCAAGCGGGTCGCGCAGCGGATCGTCGCGACGAAAAAAGCCGGCAACGACGTGGTCGTGATCGTCTCCGCGATGGGTGACACGACGGACGAGCTGCTCGACCTGGCCGAGCAGGTGTCGCCGCTGCCTCCGGGCCGCGAGCTCGACATGCTGCTGACCTCGGGCGAGCGCATCTCCATGGCCCTGCTGGCGATGGCGATCGCCAACCTCGGCCACGAGGCGCGCTCGTTCACCGGCTCGCAGGCCGGAGTGATCACCGACTCCACCCACGGCAAGGCGCGCATCATCGACGTGACGCCGAGCCGCATCCGGGAGGCGATCGACCAGGGCCACATCGCGATCGTGGCCGGCTTCCAGGGCGTCTCGCAGGACACCAAAGACATCACCACGCTCGGCCGGGGTGGCTCCGACACCACGGCCGTGGCGCTGGCGGCGGCGCTCGACGCCGATGTGTGCGAGATCTTCACCGACGTCGACGGCATCTTCACCGCCGATCCGCGCATCGTGCCCGCGGCCCGCCAGATCCCCAAGATCTCTTACGACGAGATGATGGAGATGGCGGCCTGCGGCGCGAAGATTCTGCACCTGCGCTGCGTCGAATACGCTCGCCGTTTCAACCTGCCGATTCACGTACGCAGCTCTTTCAGCATGAAGGAAGGCACGTGGGTCGTCTCCGACCCTTACACCGAAGGAACCGAGATGGAGCAGCCGATCATCTCCGGCGTCGCGCACGACCGGAGCGAGGCCAAGATCACTGTTGTCGGGGTCCCCGACAAGGTCGGCGAGGCTGCCTCGATCTTCAAAACGCTGGCCGACGCCGAGATCAACATTGACATGATCGTGCAGAACGTCTCGGCCGCGGCCACGGGCCGCACCGACATCTCCTTCACGCTGCCCACGGCCGACAGCCAGACGGCCCTGACATCGCTGAAGAAGATCCAGCCCACGATCGGTTTCGAGTCGCTGCTGTTCGACGACCAGATCGGGAAGGTGTCGCTGATCGGCGCGGGCATGCGCTCGCACCCCGGCGTCACCGCGACGTTCTTCGCGGCCCTCGCCGACGCGGGGGTCAACATCGAGATGATCTCCACCTCGGAGATCCGCATCTCAGTGGTCGTCGAGCAGGACGGTGTCGACGCGGCCGTGGCGGCCGCCCACCGGGCCTTCAATCTCGACGCCGACCAGGTCGAAGCCGTGGTGTACGGAGGTTCAGGACGATGAGCAAGAGGCCGAGTCTGGCTCTGATCGGCGCGACCGGCGCCGTGGGCACCGTCATGCGCGACATCGTGTCGACGCGGGCGGACATCTGGGGCGAGATCCGTCTCGTCGCCTCGCCGCGTTCGGCGGGCAAGGTGCTGCGCGTACGCGGCGAGGACGTCGTGGTGCGGGCGCTGGCGCCCGAGGTGTTCGACGGCATCGACGTGGCCATCTTCGACGTGCCCGACGAGGTGTCGGCCGTCTGGGTGCCGATCGCGGCCGAGCGCGGCGCGATCGCCATCGACAAGTCGGGCACGTTCCGCATGGAGCCCGACGTGCCGCTGGTCGTGCCCGAGGTCAACCCCCTCGACGCGCGCAACAGGCCGCGCAACATCATCTCGACCCCCAACTGCACCACGCTGTCGATGATGGCGGCCATGGGCGCGCTGCACGCCGAGTTCACCCTCACCGAGCTGGTCGTCGCCTCCTACCAGGCGGTGTCAGGGGCCGGGGTGGCGGGTTCCGCGCGGCTCTACGACGAGATCGAGGCGCTGGCGGGCGACCGCACGATCGGGCAGAGCGTCGGTGACGTACGCAAGGTGCTGGCCAACAAGCTGCCGGAGGAGTCGCCGTTCCCCGCGCCCATCGCGTTCAACGTGGTGCCGTGGGCGGGTTCCGCCAAGGCCGACGGGTGGGCCTCCGAGGAGCTCAAGCTGCGCAACGAGTCCCGCAAGATCCTCGGCATCCCGGAGCTGAAGGTCTCCGCGACCTGCGTCCGCGTGCCGGTGATCACCACGCACTCGCTGGCCGTGCACGCGCGGTTCGAGCGCGAGATCACGGTCGCCGAGGCGCACCGCGTGCTGGAGGCGGCGCCGACGGTGGTGCTCATGGACGACCCGGCCAACGGGGTCTACCCGACGCCGATCGACGTGGTCGGCACCGACCCGACCTACGTGGGCCGTGTCCGGCAGGCGATCGACTTCCCCAACACGCTCGACCTGTTCGTCTGCGGTGACAACCTGCGCAAGGGCGCGGCGCTCAACGCGGCGGAGATCGCCGAGCTGGTGGCGGCCGAGTTCTAGAGAATGTCCGAGCTGTGGCGCCGTGCGGTCCGTGCGGCGCCACACTTGTGTGCGGGGCACGACGGCGGGCTCTGTCACCGGAAGAGGATGTCCCAGTGGTCGCTCTCGTCGTAGAACGTGGTGCCGGAGTCTGACTTGTAGATCCGGGCGCCGTCGCTCCGCACCCCGGCCTTTTCATGATTTTTCGTGATGTGCCGGTCGATGCAGGCGTTGTGGGAGATGTCGAGCTTGTAGCCGTTCCCGTGGCTGAAGTGGCCTGAGGCGTGGCCCCGCTCGGTGCCGCCGGTCACCATGATCGGGCAGCCGCTCTCGCGCTTCAGCTGGATCACCTTGGCGATGGTCCCGGTCCGCACCCGGTCGAGCGACGTGCAGTGGTGCCTGTGCTTGCTGGTGCAGTTGCCGGTCGACCGCGTCCGCAGCCCGGCGCTGTCCAGCCAGCCCTTGGCGGTCGCGTGCGACATGTGCACGGCGGCCGTACGCGGCAGGACCCGCGTCAGATCGACCTGAGCGCGCCTGTGGGCGACGTGGGACCGCGTACGGGGCATCTTGGCCACTCCGGTGCGTACGTGGCGCTTGGCCGCCTTCGTGGCCGAGGACCGCGTCCTGGCCTTCTCGGCGCGGGCCACGTCCTTGCGCGGGCGAACCAGCGCGTCGGCGGCCGGCCGGTGCTCGAACGCCGCCCATGACCGGTCCGGGAGGGCCAGGTCCAGGTCGTCCCAGCCCGCGTGCGCGCCGTCAGCGTCCGTCCAGTCGTCCGTCCGGTCCACATGTGCCTGGTCGGTACGGGGCCCGTCCAGGAGTGGCGGGTCCGTACGAGAGTCCATGAATGGCGAGTCCGTACGATGCCTGTTCAGACGCGGCACGTCCGTACGGGATCCCTCCAGGAGAGAGTGCGTACGGGCCGTGGGCCGGCGGGCGCCGAGCCTGGGCCAGCCACGCCTGGCATCGAGCTTGTCCCGGCCGAGTGCGAACCGATCGAGGACCCAGGCGTCGGCCTGGTGCGGCCCCACCTCGTACGGGTCGGCGAAGACGGCGGCCACCGCAGGGGCGTCCTCCCATGTGTGCTGCCCGGCCTCGTACAAGCTGCCCTGGACCGGTGACCCTTCGGGGTGGGTGGCGGCGGAGGCGGCCGAGGCCAGCGCGATTATGGTGATCTCAATGCCCAGGAACGCGACCACGATCAGCCGCACAGTTCCACGTATCCACATGTCGATGCCTTTTCGCGGAAATAGCCCTTCCGCCTGAAACGACAATCCCACCTTTCACAGGAGATAACTCATCCCGCGAGGGCAACTTTGCCTTGTGGCGGTGATCACCGTGCGGCTGCATGACCTAACCTCGCTCGACGACGTAAAGTGACGGACGTGTCCGAAGCCCGAAACCGCGGAGCGGAGAGCACCCGAGAGGTCATCGTCGAGACGGCGTTGCGACTGTTCAGGGAGCGCGGCTTCGACGCGACCACGATGCGTGCCATCGCCGCCGAGGCGGGGGTTTCCGTGGGTAACGCCTACTACTACTTCGACAGCAAGGAAGCGTTGATCCAGGCGTACTACGATCGCGCCCAGGCCGAGCACGAGGCGGCCTGCCGGGACTTCCTGGCCACGGAGCAGGCGTTCGCGGCCAGGTTGAGCGGGGTGTTGCGCGAGTGGGTGCGTGTCTCGGAGCCGTACCACGAGTTCGCGGTGAAGTTCTTCAAGCACGCGGCCGAGCCGACCAACCCGCTCAGCCCGTTCAGCAAGCACTCCTCGCCGGCGCGTGAGGCGTCCATCGCCATCTACCGGCAGGTCGTCGAGGGCTCGCGCGACCGGATGAACGCCGAGCTGCGCGAGGAGCTGCCCGAGCTGCTCTGGCTGCTGTCGATGGGCATGGTGCTGTTCTGGGTGCACGACACCTCGCCGGGGTGCGAGCGCACCTACCGCCTGATCGACGTGACGGTGCCGCTGGTGGACCGGCTGGTCGGGCTGTCGCACCTGCCGGGCCTGCGCGGGATCACGAAGGACTTCATCGCGGCGGTTCACGAGCTGCGCGCCTAGAGCGGGCCGCGCCTGGAGCGGGTCGTGCGCCTGGAGTGCATACCGGTCGGTTGGTAGGTTTGGTCTCCGACGATCTGGAGGCCGGGCATGACGCAGAGCTGGGGCATGACGATCCCCTTCTACGACCGTTCGCTGAGCAATTCGCAGGATCTGATCGCCCAGTTGCCGCAACTCGGCTACACCGACGCGTGGTCGGCCGAGGTCAGCGGCGTCGACGGCTTCGTGCCGCTGGCCCTGGCCGCGCAGTGGGCGCCGGGCCTGCGGCTGGGCAGCGCCATCGTGCCGGTCTCGACGCGCGGTCCCGGCCTGCTCGCCATGTCGGCGGCGACGCTGGCCGATCTGGCGCCGGGACGGTTCACGCTCGGCATCGGCGCCTCCTCGCCGGCGATCGTCGAGCGCTGGAACGCCGGCACGTTCGCCAAGCCCTACGCGCGCACCCGTGACACGCTGCGCTTCCTCAAGCGGGCCCTGGCCGGGGAGAAGGTCTCGGAGAAGTACGAGACGTTCGAGATCAGGGGCTTCAAGCTGGAACGGGCGCCGAAGACGCCGCCGAAGATCGTGCTGGCGGCGCTGCGGCCCAGGATGTTGCGCCTGGCCGCCGAGGAGGCCGACGGCGCCATCACGAACTGGCTCTCGCCCGCCGACGTGCGCAAGGTGCGCGCGGAGATCGGCCCCGGCACCGAGCTGATCGCGCGCCTGTTCGTCTGCGTGGACGAGGACACCGAACG
This sequence comes from Nonomuraea maheshkhaliensis, assembly GCF_039529435.1. Taxonomy (NCBI): domain Bacteria; kingdom Bacillati; phylum Actinomycetota; class Actinomycetes; order Streptosporangiales; family Streptosporangiaceae; genus Nonomuraea; species Nonomuraea maheshkhaliensis. The sequence goes on along the minus strand of NZ_BAAAMU010000004.1, from coordinate 125,900 downwards.
CGTGCGCGCGACCGCCAGATGGATGCTGGCCAGTTACCTGACCGTCCCGGTGTACGCCGCCTTCCACGACTGGCTCGGCCGGGGCGAGGTGCTGCGCCCGATGCACGAGGCGTGGGCGGCGGGAGACCGGCAGGCGGCGCTCAAGGCCATCCCCGACGAGGTGGTCGACTCCCTCGTCGTCCACGGCGACGCCGCCACCTGCCGGGCCAGGATCAGGGAATACATGGCGAACGGCCTCGACACCCCCGTGCTCGCCCCCATCCCGGGCGGCGACGTGCCCATCGACCAGGCGGTGCGCGACCTGGCACCAGAGAGGTGAGCATGGAAGAGCTGCTCAGACTTGACGCGATCGGGCAGGCCGAGGCCGTCAGGCGGGGCGAGGTGTCGGCGCGTGAGCTGACGGAGGCCGCCATCGCGCGCATCGAGGCCGCCGACGGCGAGCTGAACGCGGTCGTCCACCGCCGCTTCGAACGCGCGCTGGCCGAGATCGACGCCATCCCCGCCGGGGCGCCGTTCCGCGGGGTGCCGATCCTGCTCAAGGACCTGGGCTGGCGGGAGGCGGGCGAGCCGTACAGCGCGGGCTCGGCGGTGCGCGACGGCGTCGAGGACGCCGGTGACGACCACGGCGTCGTACGGCTGCGCGAGGCCGGCTTCGTGCTGCTCGGGCGGACCAACACCCCGGAGTTCGGCAGCACGATCACCACGGAGCCCGTGGCGTTCGGGGCGACGCGGAACCCGTACGATCCGGCGTACTCGGCGGGCGGCTCCAGCGGCGGCTCGGCCGCGGCGGTGGCGGCCGGGATGGTCGCGCTGGCCACGGCGAGCGACGGCGGCGGGTCGATCCGCATCCCCGCCTCCATGTGCGGCCTGGTGGGGCTCAAGCCGGCGCGGGGCCGCGTCAGCCTGGGGCCGGCCCTGGGGGAGGGCTGGAGCGGGTTCTCCACCCCCGGCTTCGTCACCAGGACCGTCAGGGACGCCGCGGCGGCGCTCGACCTGATCTCCGGCTTCCAGCCGGGCGACCCGTACGCCGCTCCCGCCCTGCCCGGAAGGCTCGCCGACGAGGTGGGCCGCGAGCCGGGACGGCTGCGGATCGGGTTCCTCACCACGCACCCCAGGGGCGACGTGCCGCCGGTGCCCGAGCTGACCGAGGCCGTCACCGCGACCGCCGCGCTGCTGGAGTCGCTCGGCCACGACGTGGCCCCCGGCGGCCCTGAGGCGCTCGGTGAGCCCGCCTTCCCCCGCCACGTCGGCGCGGTCGTGGCCGGCAACCTGGCCGCCCACGTGGCCGGTCTGGGCGAGCTGCGCGGCAAGCCGGTGCGGCCGGAGGAGCTGGAGGTGCGCAACGCCGCCATGGCGCAGGCGGGACGCGAGCGCGCCGGCGCCGACCACATCCTGTCGCTGCAGTGGCTGGACGGCTTCCGCCGCCGCACGGCCGCCTGGTGGAGCGAGGGGCACGACCTGCTGGTGGTGCCGTCGCTGGGCGTGGCGCCGTTCCCGCTGGGCTGGATCCCGCGCGACGACCTCAGCACCGCCTTCGGCCGGACCACGCGGGCGGTGGCCTACACCTCGCCGTTCAACGCGACGGGCCAGCCGTCGGTGTCGCTGCCGCTGCACAGGACCGGCGCGGGGCTGCCGGTGGGGGTGCAGTTCGTGGCCGCCGCCGGCCGGGAGGACCTGCTGGTACGGGTGGCGGCGCAGATCGAGCAGGCCAGACCGTTCGAGCACGCGGCCCTTCCCTAGACAGGCCGGGCTTTTCGAGTACGTGGACAGGCCGGGCTGATCGGGCCTGCGCCACTTTCCCGGGGCAGGAACCCCTGGCCCTTTCGACGCGTTATGTCGTGAAGAGCCGGGGGTAGGGGGAAGCACATGATGGCGAAGGCAGCACGGGCGGCGGCGGCGTGGAAGACCTACCGCGAGGTGACCAAGCCCGGGTCGCCCAAACTGATGACCAGGGTCCGGGCCATCCCGCGGATGGTCGGCGCGGTGATGCGCGGCCAGTACACCGGCATGGGCAAGGGCAAGCTCGCCCTGATGGGCATGGGCGTGGTCTACCTCGTCTCACCGATCGACGTGATCCCCGACTTCCTCATGCTGATCGGGGTGGCCGACGACTTCGGCGTGTTCCTGTGGCTCATGGCCTCGCTGCTCGGTGAGAGCGGGCGTTATGTGCACCATGAGCACACGGTCGTCCAGGCCCCGGTAAAGGGACAGGTGGAGGGAAGCTAGATCTCCTCCATCCGCAGCCAGGCGCGTGACGGCAGCGGATGCCCGAACAGGCGGGCGGCGTTGCCGTAGGCGACCCTGGCGATGTCGGCGGGCGGCAGCGCGCCGAGGTTGCGGGCGACCGACTGCTGCGTGTCGGGCCAGGTGGAGTCGGAGTGGGGATAGCCGCTCTCCTGCAGCACGTGGTCGAGGCCGACGGCGAGCCGGACGCCCGACAGCGCGTGGTCGTCGAGCGTGCCGAAGAAGAAGTTGCGGCGCAGCACCTCGCTGGGCTTGAGCCCGCCCTCCCACTGCGCCTCGCCGGCGACCGGGTGGTCGAGGGCGTAGTCGGCGCGCTCGGCCAGCATCGGCAGCCAGCCCACGCCGCCCTCGACGATGAGGATGCGCAGCGACGGGAAGCGCAGCGGCAGCCCCGACCACAGCCAGTCGGCGCAGGCGAACATGGCGCTGGTCGGCATCAGCGTGGTGATGGCCTCGATGGGCGTGTCGGGCGAGGGCACGGGCGACCACGACGCGTCGCCGGTGTGCAGGCACACCACGGTGCCGGTCTCCTCGCAGGCGGCGAAGAACGGGTCCCAGTGGCCCGAGTGGATCGAGGGCAGCCGCAGCCGCGTGGGGAACTCGGGGAAGACCACGGCCTTGAAGCCCCTGGCGGCGTTGGCCCTGATCTCCTTGGCGGCCACGTCGGGGTCGGGCAGCCACGGGAGCTGCAGCCCGATGATCCGTTCGGGGTAGGTGCCCGCCCAGACCTCGATGTGCCAGTCGTTCCACGCCTTGACCAGGGCCAGGCCGAGCTCCTGGTCGCGGGTCCTGGCGAACGGCATGCCGGACTGCCCGGCCAGCATGCCGGGGAAGCAGAGCGCGGCCCAGATGCCCGCGGTCTCCATGTCCTGGATGCGGGCCTCGATGTCGTGGCATCCGGGACGCATGTGCTCGAACCGCACGGGGTCGAGGGTCCACTGCTCGCGGGGGAGCCCGGCGCCCACGTCGATGCCGGCGCACGGGTAGGTGGCGCCGCCGTAGCGCCAGACCTGGTGACCCGCCTCCGTCTCCACGACCTTGGGCGCGGCCTCGGCGTATTTCTCGGGCAGCCGGCCTTCGAACAGGTCGGGCGGCTCGATCAGGTGATCGTCAGCTGAGATGATCACATAGTCGCGCCGCCTGGGGTCAGGGTCGGGGAGCAGCGGCGTAGTCACGCACGTAACCGTACGACGGCCGGATAACGTCGAACAAGCTGCGACGTATCCGTTGGGTCTCCGAGAGGGTTGACCCGGGACCGCCGGGAGGGGGATGGCTGGCGATCCCGGGAGTGGGAAGGCCCGATCGCGCAGGACGGACCCGGTGGGCCACTACCCCTCCTTCGCCTGATCAGTCAGCAGATGGGCGCGAAGTTCGGCTATCGTGGCGGAGGATAGCTGGAGCTCCTGGCGTACGTACCGCTCGATCGAGCCGTGCCGCGCGGTGAGATCGGTGAGGAAATGCCGCATCGCCTCCGCCGGCGCGAGCCCGAAACCGGGCCACAGCGGCGCGCCCGGATGCCGTCTGGTCCAGTCGGCCACGAAGCGCTCGGTGGCCAGCCCGGTGAGCGCGTAGTCCGCCACGATGTCGCTCTCGCTCACCCCCGCCAGCGACAGCACCAGCGCGGCCAGCACGCCGGTGCGGTCCTTCCCGGCGGCGCAGTGGATGACCACGGGGGCGTTGTCGGAGCGCGCGATCGTCTCCAGCGCGATCCTGAGGTTCTGTACGCCGTCCTCGCTGATCTCCAGGTAGCGGTCGGCGAGGTAGCGGGCGACGCCGAGCTCCTCGTCGAACAGGTCCTTCTGCCAGCGGCGGCCCTCGATCGGCAGGTTCTGGTAGTGCTGTCCCTCGCTCTCGGGGACCCGTCCGGCCTTCTCGACCTCGTACGCGTGTCGCAGGTCGATGACGCTGCGTACGCGCAGCGCCCGGAAGGTCGTCAGGTCGTCTCCGTCCAGCCAGCCGAGCGAGTCGGCCCGGTAGAGCCGCTGCCACCTGACGGTGCGCCCGTCTTGGGTGGCATATCCACCTATGTCGCGGAAGTTGCAGAGATTGGTGAACTCAATGTGGCGGATCACCCTCCCCACATTAATTGGCGGCCGTGGGCGCGTTCGAGGCGACAGGTGCCTCCTGCCCCTCCTTCGCCTTCCGTTCGGCCACCTCGCGCCGGATGAGCAGGATCCAGCCCCCCACCGCGATCCCGATGAACAGCCACCACTGCAGGCCGTAGGCGAGGTTGAGCCCGCCGCCCGACCCGACGTCGGGCGCGGGCACCGGCGCGGGCGCCGCCCCCGCCTCGGGCTGCTGCTCGGTGAGCTCGACGTAGCCGTCCACGAGCCGGTACGGGAGCCCTTGGCCGATCTTCCCGGCGTTGATCAGCAGCACCTGGCCGGGCGGCAGCCCGGGCCGCTCCCTGATGCCGCTGGACTCCTCGGTCTCGCTCGGCCGTAGCCGTCCGGTTACAGTTACCTGCCCGGCCGGCGGAGCCGGCACCTCGGGCGCGGCGTCGGCGGTGGCGCCGGCCGGCACCCAGCCTCGGTTCACGATCACGGCCGTGCCCGGGCCGGTGACGAGCGGGGTCAGCACGTAGTAGCCGTTGCGGCCCTCCTGGGGGCGTCGGCGGACGACGAGAGCGTGGCCCTGGTCGTACGTGCCCGCGACCGTGACCTTCCTGAACCGGTCGTCCTCCTTGACCGGCCGCCCGAGCGCCGCCAGCCGCTCCAGCGGCACGGGCGCGGCCTCGATGTTGGCGGTGACCCGCTCGCTGTTGGCCGAGCGCTCCTCGAAGCGCCCGAACTGCCAGCGCCCGAGGAACACGAAGGCCGGGATGACCAGCAGCACCACCACGTGGAGCGCGAGCCATCTGGGCGTCAGCAGGAACCGGTACACGCCTCCAAGGTTAGGCACCGGGACCGGTGGTCCCGAACGCGACCTGCTCAGGCGCTCCTGCGGCCGGAACCCTCGCCGAGCACCGGCGTCACCTCGCGCGGTCCGCTCACCTCGTGGCCGTCGGCGCAGCGGAAGCGCAGCTCGATCGGCGCGCCGCAGTCGCGGTGGGTGAGCAGCACCGGCGGCCCCTCGTCGCCCGCGAGGTATTTGTCACCCCAGTGCATGAGCGCGACCAGCAGGGGATAGAGGTCACGGCCCTTCTGGGTGAGCCGGTATTCGTCGCGCTTGCGCTGACCGGGCTCGCGGTAGGGCTCCTTGCGCAGCAGGCCCTCGTCGACCAGCCGGGCCAGGCGCGCGCTGAGCACCTGGGGGGGGGCGCCGGTGAGTGACTGCATGTCGGCGAATCGTCGCACGCCGTTGAACGCCTCGCGCAGCACCAGGAACGTCCACTTCTCTCCGACGACGTCCAGAGTGCGCTCTATCGAGCAGTTGTCCGCCCGGAGACCCATAGGGATCGGCACGTTCATCACCGCAGTATACCTGAGTTCGATTGACAGACTCAGCTTCGCCGGGCAGGCTGGGTCTATGTGTGGAACCCAGATCCGCCCGGCCCGCCCCGACGACGAGGAGCGGATCAGGCGCTTCCTGGCGGGGCTGTCGCTGCACACGCAGACGCTCCGGTTCTTCACCGGCGTCGCCGTCCCCGCCGCCCCGCTGGTGCGGGCGCTGCTGGCGGTGGACGACCGCCGCGACGCGCTGGTCGCGACCACCGGCGAGGGGGAGATCGTCGGCCATGCCATGAGCTACCAGGGTGGCTGCGCCGACGTGGAGATCGCCGTGGTGGTGACCGACGCGTGGCAGGGGCGCGGGCTCGGCCCCGAGCTGATCGCCGCGCTGCTGCTGCGCGCCTCGGTGAAGGGCGCGAAGACCGTGGGCATGGACGTGCTGGGCGAGAACCGGCGCGTGCTCAGGCTCATCCGCAGACTGTGGCCGCGGGCCACGATGAAGGTGAGTTCGGGTTCGGTGGAAGTGACCGCTATGATCGATGAGGCGGGCCTATTTGCGGAACAAGGTTCTGGTAGCACACCATTGACAGTGTGAAGAGTGTCAAGAACGGACGCGACGGCCGTACGCGCATCATCGAGGGCGCACTCCGCCGTTTCAGTCAGGACGGCGTCTCCGCCACCACCCTGGCCAGTCTCCGTGAGGAAAGCGGCGTCAGCGTCGGCAGCTTCTACCACCACTTCGCCAGCAAAGAGCACGTCTTCGGGGTTCTCTACGCCGAGATCCTCGACGCCTACCAGCGCGAGTTCCTCGCCGAGCTGGTCCGCCACGACGACGCCCGCGCCGGCATCGAGGCCATCGTCGCCTTCCACATGCGCTGGGCGGGCGAGCACCCCGAGCGGGCCCGGCTGCTGATCAGCGAGCGCCCGCCGCGCAAGCAGGAGCCGGGCGGCGCCGAGGTGGCCGAGGCGCGGCGCGCGTTCTTCCGCCAGGTCTCCGACTGGTGGCGGCCGCACATGAAGAACGGCCATCTCCAGCCCGTCCACGCGACCATGTGCTACGTGCTGTGGCTGGGCCCCTCGCAGGAGATGTGCCGCCTGTGGTTCGCCGGCGCCCACACCCCCACCGACGAGGAGATCAAGGGCCTGGGCGAGGCCGCCTGGCAGAGCCTGCGCCAGCGCGGGGAGCAATGATCTGAGCACCGTCTGTGGTGTTATTGTCCAAATGTGAGACGACCTCGGGCGCTGGTACTGCCCACCTTGCCGGAGAGCGCGCTCGCCCGACTGGGCGAGATCGCCGACCTGACCGAGGCTCCCGCACGACCGAACCTCGGTTACACCGACGAGCAGCTGGCCGATCTGGTCATCGAGACCGGAGCCACCGTGCTCATCACCGACGGCGACCAGGTGCGCACGTCGGTGCTCGGGCTGCACCTGGACGTCGTGGCCACCATGGGGCCGCCCGCGAGCGTGGATCTGGACCTGGCCGCCGAGCGCGGCGTGACCGTCCTGCACGCGCCCGCCCGCGATCCCGAGGCGGTGGCCGAGCTGACGCTGGCCCTGTTGTTCGCCGTCAGCAGGAACATCGTCATGGCCGACAGGGAGGTGCGGCGCGGCCGGGTCTACCAGGGCCGGGTCCCGCCCGCGCAGCGCCACAGGGGCCGCCGGCTGAGCGGCAGGACCATCGGCATCGTGGGCCTCGGCCGCGTCGGCCGGGCCCTGAGCTGGCGCTGTGAGGGGCTGGGCATGCGGGTGATCGTCTGCGACCCGTTCGTGCCCGAGGCCACCCACTCGCTGCCGGCGCTGCTGGAGGAGGCCGACGTGGTGTCGCTGCACGTGCCGCTCACGGCCGAGACGAGGGGCTTCTTCGGCTACCCCGAGTTCGGCGCGATGCGACAGGGCGCGGTCTACCTCAACACCTCACGCGGGGCGCTGCACGACCTGAAGGCGCTGGTCGACGCGCTGCGCTGGGGCCGGGTGGGCGGTGCCGGGCTCGACCACTTCGAAGGGGAGTGGCTCGACCGGGCCCATCCGCTGACCCGGCTGCCGAACGTGGTGCTGACGCCCCGGCTGGGCGACGCCACGGGCGAGAGCCGGGAGGAGCTGGCCGGGACCCTGGTGGAGGACATCGCCCGGCTGCTGCGCGGGGAGGAGCCCGCGCACGCGTACGCGCCGGCGACCGCGTAGGGCCCTCAGAGCGTCGGGCCGCCGCGAAAGGGCGGCCGGGAGATGGCGGGTCAGGCGGGCTGGCGCAGGCGTGTGGCCACGTGCCAGCTCGCCCGGTCGAGGGAGATGTCCAGCCGCAGATCGCCCCGCTGCCTGCGCAGGCCGGGGACGCGGAGCCGGTCGTGCACGTCGAACCTGCCCCGATGCGGATAGCCGAAGCCCAGCTCGCCGGGCAGCACCCGAAGGTCGTCGCGGTTGCCGCAGCGCGGGCACGTCCAGGAGACGAGGTCCATGCCCCGGTTGTAGTCGGAGCAGGCGTTGAAGTATTCGTCAGGACCGAAGCGGGACTCGCAGGCCAGGCACGGGATCAGCATGGGGCGCGCTCCTCGGGGTGACGTGCTGACACCGACAGTGATATCGCGCGCGGCTTGTCCCCCGCTTGCAGAACGCTTGGGTCCTTAAGTAACAGTATGGGCACTGTCGGTATCGGATCATGCGGAAGATTTCACGGTGAAAGGATGGCCTTGTGGAACGACTGCGCCATCACCTCCTCGAAACCGGCTACTCGATCGACGGCGTACGCGAGCGCCTGGGCGCCATGGCCGCCTCAGCCCTGGCCAGGGAGGAGCTGACCCCGGCCCTGCGCGCGACCGCGGCCGGCGACCCGCTGGCCACCCTGATCCGGCTCTGGTGGCTCGGCGTGCCCGTGCCGGCCAAGAGCGTGCCGCCGGAGGTGCTGGATTCGGGCCTGGTCACGGCCGACGGTGACCAGGTCGTCGCCACCGTCCACCTGCAGCCCTGGGAGACCGGCGGCTACCTCGTCTCCGACAGGAAAGTACGCCCAGGCGACCCCGCGCTGCGGCCCGACCACGTGGTGGGGGCGGGCGGGGCCTCGGCCAACCTGGCCCAGTTGGTCACCCGCCGCCCCGTGGGCCGCGCGCTCGACCTCGGCACCGGCTGCGGCGTGCAGGTGCTGCACCTGGCCGGCCGGGCCGAGCACGTCGTGGCCACCGACCTCAACCCGCGGGCCCTGGAGCTGGCCCGGCTGAGCTGGGAGCTGTCCGGGGTCGAGGGCGTCGAGACGCGGGCCGGGTCGCGGTTCGAGCCGGTCGAGGGCGAGCTGTTCGACCTGGTCGTGAGCAATCCTCCGTTCGTCATCGCCCCGGCTCGCGAGGGCAGGCTGACCTACCGCGAGTCGGGCGGCGACGGCGACGACTTCTGCCGCGACCTCGTCCGCGAGACGCCCCGCCACCTCAACCCGGGCGGTCAGGCCCATTTCCTGGCCAACTGGCTGCACGTGGAGGGAGAAGACTGGCGCGACCGCGTCGGCGGCTGGCTGAGCGAGAGCGGGTGCGACGCCTGGGTGGTCGAGCGCGATGTTCAGGACCCGGCCGAATACGTCGAGCTGTGGCTCAAGGACGCGGCCGAGCAGGGCACCAGGCGCTACGCGGAGCACTACGACCGGTGGCTGGCCTGGTTCGAGGAGCGCGGGGTGGAGGGCGTCGGGTTCGGCTGGATCACCATGCGCAACTCCGGCACGCTCGACCCGGTCGTCCGGGTGGAGCACCTCTCCCACCAGGTCGCGCTCCCGGTCGGAGACTACGTCGACTCCGTCATCGACTCCATCGCCGCCGCGCACCGGGCCGACGACCTCGACGGCGCGCTGCTGCGTACCGCCGAAGGGCTGCTCGACGAGCGGGTCGGGCTGCCGGGCGCCGAGGACCCGATCCGCATCGTGCTGCGCCAGACCCAGGGGCTGCGCCGCAGCAGGGAGGTCGGCACGGTGGAGGCCGCGCTGGCCGGCGTGTGCGACGGCGAGCTGGCGCTCGGACCCCTGCTCAACGTGATCGCCGAGCTGGTCGGCGACGGAGAGATCGCCAACTCCGACGCGATCAGGCCGCTCATCGCCGAGGGCTACTTCCTGCTCTGATCCGAGGGTTTATCCGCCGTTGATTGGATGTCAACTTCCAGGGTGGAGGCTCTGAGCCAGGACACGGACCTGGGGGGTTCGAGGGCCGTGTCGGGTCCGGCCGGCCGTCTTAAGTGAGGCGGCTGGTCACTACGCGGAGCATCCGGACAACCGGGCCCCCTAGCGACGCGTGGTGGCCTATGAGATGGCCGGCCGGGCTGAACACAACCGATCACGAGGTGTTCGTGACTCCCTAAGGACAGCCTTGATCAACCATGTGTGGATGACACGTCTGGACGACGAGCTGTACTCAGGACTCGACGACGGAATCGGCGGGCTTATTCACGGGCCCACCGACGGGGGCGCCCATGGACCCGCCGACGGGACCGCTGACGGACTCACCGGCGGAGGCGCCGTCGAGCAGGGCCTTGAGATCGCCGGCCTCGGGCGCGCCGAGCCTGGCGAAGATCTCGAACGCCCTCCGTAGGCAGTCGATGCTCCTCGTCCTGCTGCCGAGGCCGTGCAGCGCCTTGCCGAGCACGGTGAGCGAGAGCGCCTCGCCGTAGGGATGGCCGATGTCGCGGGCGACCACCAGGGCCTCCTCGGCATGGCGCACCGCCTCGGCGTACCGTTCTGCGGCGATGAACGTCTCGGCCAGCCGGGAGCAGACCCGCTGCTCCCACACCCGCTGTTTGCTGGCCCGGAAGAAGGCCAGGCACTCGGCGTGGTGGTGGACGGCCTCGGTGATCCGGCCGACGCGGCTGAGCACGATGCCGAGGTGATAGCGGGCCCTGGCGGTGCCGGCGCCGCTGCCGATCTCGGTGAAGATGGCCAGGCCCTTCTCCGCCGCGGCGATGGCGTCCTCGGGCCGGCCCAGGCCCAGGTGGTCGCGGGCCGAGTAGCTGAGCACCAGCGCCTCGCCGGCCGGCACGCCGTTCTCGCGGTAGAAGCGCGACGCCGCGTCGAACAGGGCCAGCGCCTCGGTGTGCCGCCGCTGCCTGCCGACCACGACGGCCAGGGCGTTGAGCACCTCGCCGGTGACGACCTTCTCCCCGCGGGCGCGCGACAGCTCGTCCACCACCCTGAACTGCTCCTCGGCCTGCTTGAGCCGGTTGCCGGCGAACAGCACCCGGCCCAGCACGTAGCGGGCGCGCAGCTCGCCGCCCTCGTCGCCGATGTTTCGCGCGGCGGCCAGCACGGCACGGGTGCTCTGGTCGAACTCGCGGGTGTGGGTGCCCGACTCCAGCAGCGGCTCCATCGCCACCAGCAGGTCGCCGGCGGGCAGCAGCTGCCCGGGCGCGCGGGCCGACGCGGCGGCCTGATAGATGGCCGCGAACAACGAGTCGCCCTCGGCGATCAGCCAGGCCACGGCCTCGTCGACCGAGGTGAAGTCGAGCCCGGTGCCGGCCACGGCGAGGTTGGCCGGGATCATGCTGCCCTCGTAGGCCAGCGTGTGCGCTGACCGCGCCGAGGCCAGGTAGAAGTCGAGCAGCCGGCGCAGCGCCGTCGTACGGGTCTGGGGCCGCTCGGCCTTGTCCAGCGTCCGCCTGGCGAAGAGCTTGAGCAGATCGTGGAAACGGTAGCGGCCGGGCGCGGGGGCCTCCAGCAGGCTGGCGTCCACCAGCGATTCGAGCACCTCCTCGGCCTCCAGGACGCTCGTCGCCAGCACGGCCGCCGCCGCGCCCGTGGAGACGTCGGGGCCGTTGGGCAGCGACAGCAGCCGGAAGGCGCGGGCCTGGGCAGGGGTGAGCTGCCCGTACCCGAGCGCGAACGTGGCCTCGACGGCCAGGTTGCCGACGCGCAGCTCGTCGAGGCGGCGCTGCTCGTCGGCCAGGCGCGACACCAGCGAGGCGACCGTCCAGGACGGGCGGGCGGCCAGCCGGGCGGCCAGGATGCGCACCGCCAGCGGCAGGAACCCGCACGCGGCCACCGCGTCCATGGCCGCGCCGTGCTCGGCCGAGACCCGCTCGGCGCCGGCCACCGCGGCGAACAGCTGCAACGCCTCGTCCGGCTCCATCACGTCGAGGTCGATGAGCTTGGCGGAGGGCAGGTCGGCCAGCTTGCCGCGGCTGGTGACGATGGCGGCGCAGCCGGGAGCGCCCGGCAGCAGCGGGCTGACCTGCTCGGCGTCGCGGGCGTTGTCGAGCAGCACGAGGATGCGCCGCTCTGCCAGCAGCGAGCGGTAGAGCGCCGAACGTTCGGCCTCACCGTCGGGGATGACGTCGGGCGGGATGCCGAGCGCGCGCAGGAAGCCGCCGAGCGCCGACGCGGGCGCGGTGGCCTCGTCGCTGTAGCCGCGCAGGTCGGCGTAGAGCTGGCCGTCGGGGAAGGCGTCGTCGAGCAGGTGGGCGACATGGACGGCGAGCGCGGTCTTGCCGACGCCGCCGATGCCGGAGATGGCCGCCACCGGCACGCCTTCCGGCGCCGACCTGGCGGTGGACAGCGGGGCCGGGGAGTGGGCCGACAGGAGCGTGCGCAGCCGTACCACGATCTCCTTGCGGCCGGTGAAGTCGCCGGCGGCGGCGGGGAGTTGCGCGGGCCTGGGCAGCTCGGGAGCGGGCGGCTGCTCCTCCTGCTCGGGCGCGGGCTCGTCCGCTTGCGGGATGTCAGAGGTCTCCAGCGCCAGAGCGGGGTCGGCGGCCAGGATGCGTTGGTGCAGGGCGCTCAGCTCGGGGCCTGGCTCGATGCCCAGCTCGTCGATCAGGGCCTCGCGGGTCTCGGTGAAGACGTTCAGCGCGTCGCCCTGCCGGCCGCAGCGGTAGAGGGCGAGCATGAGCTGGGCGCGCAGCCGCTCGCGCAGCGGGTGGTCGGCGGTCAGGGCGATGAGCTCGGAGACGACCTCCGCGTGGTTGCCCAGCTCCAGGTCCACGTCCATGAGCGTCTCCGTGACGCTGATGCGCCGCTCGATGAGCCGGTCGCGCTGGTGCTCGGAGTAGGGGCCGACGGTGCCGGCCAGCGGCTCGCCCTCGAACAGCGCCAGCGCCGAACGCAGCTCCCTGGCGGCCTCGGCCGGCCGGCCGAACTTGCGCGCGGCCTCGGCCTGGCCGATCCCGCGTTCGAACCTGGCCAGGTCGAGCGCGTCGTCCGGCAGGCGCAGCGCGTAGCCGCGGCCGATGGAGGTGAGCAGCTCGGGGCGCGAGCGGGCGGGGCGGTCGGGCTCCAGCACCGTACGCAGCCTGGAGACGTACGTGCGCAGCGCCCCCAGGGCGCGCGGCGGCGCCTCCTCGCCCCATACCGCGTCGATCATCTCGTTGGGCGTGACCGCGTGGCCCTGCCGGAGCAGCAGCATGCCGAGGATGGAACGCTGCAAGGGCGTGCCCAGGTCGAGTTCCCGGCCGTCTCGCCACGCGCGGACAGGACCGAGCACGGCGAAGCGCAGTCCGTCTTCAGCGCGTTGACCAGCCATGCCGTATGTCTCCAAGCCAATGGAACGATTTGTTACCAAATGATAGATCCATACCTTCTCGTCACCTAGATCCAGGTTGATCGGTCACCGAAGCGTTGATCCGCCTTTGATTGGGTGTTGAGCGGCGCCCCCGATGGTGGTCTGTGAGGCGTGACACGCATCGCGGGGGCGTGTGTCATGTAGAGGGAATGCAGGCCGGAAAAAATACGACCCCGCCCGATCGAATCGGGCGGGGTTATTGCGGACGGGTTCTCAGGCTGCCTCGACCAGACCGAGCCTCATGGCCAGGCGCTCGCGGACGAGCGGCCATTCGGAGTTCAGGATCGAGTAGAACGCGGTATCTCGGACCGTGTTGTCGGCGCCTCGGCTATCCGCTCGTCGCACCCCGTCGAAGTGTGCGCCGAGAGCCTCGATGGCGGCCCGGGATCTGGTGTTGCGTACATCTGCTTTCAGGGTGATGCGGTGGACGTGCCACGTCTCGAAGGCGTGCGAGAGCAGGAGGTATTTGCTCTCCCGGTTGACCCCGGTGCCCTGGGCGCAGGCGCCCAGCCAGGTGTAACCGATGTCCGCCACGGACGGGGTGTCGCCCACCGCACCTCGTGTACCCGGCGGCCAGGGCATGGGGCCCTGCCAGTACTCCAGGTGCATGAGACGGGTGGCACCGACCACGCGGTCGGTGTTCAGCCACCGGATGGCGAAGGGCAATGAGCGGCCCTCCGCCTGCTCAGCCATGGCCGCCTCCACGTAGGAGACGACCTCGTCCCGGCCATGCGGGACGCGAGTGAAGGCGTAGGTGGAGCGGTCTTCACTCGCAGCGGCGACGAGGTCCTCGACCGCCGCCAGGCTGAGAGGTTCCAGGCGCACGAGGCGCCCGGACAGGGTGACAAGAGCGGGCATGAGCACATGATGAGGGCTACGGAGCGTGCGCGTCACCAGGCAGTCACAGCCATCTTCCCCGCCGATTTGCGGACGTGGTGTTTCCGCAGGTCAGAGCCCCCTTTTGGGGGAGGGTAAACCCGCTCTTGGGGAAAGATTCGCCTAACCGTGACATGCCGTCGGCACGAGGGCGGCGGGCCGTTCGCCCACCACGCCGTGGCGTACCGGCGACAGCCTGCTCAGCCCGGCCGACAGGAAGTCCAGATTGGCGGCGATCCACGGCAACTGGAGCGGATCGGGGCTGTTCAGGGCGGCACTGCGCTCCTCGGCGGAGTCGCCGTAGAGCAGGCTCACCGCGACCCTGACCCGGGCGGCCGTCGGCGTGTCGCCGAAGGCGTGTCCCGGCAGGACGCCGATGCCGTGCTCTTCGAGCAGCAGCTTGGTGATCTCGGCGGAGCCGCCGAGCCGCAGGTGGCTGAGGTCGGGATAGAGGTAGAAGCCGCCCTGCGGCACGGGCACGCAGGCGCCGATCTCGGTGAACCTGTCGTGGACCGCGCGGGCGACCACGCCGTGCAACCGGCGGCTGCGGGCGATGCGCTCGGTCAGCTCTTCGGGGTCGCCGAAGGCGTAGGCAGCGGCCTCCTGTACGGGAGCCGCCGGCGCCGACCAGATCTCGCTGGCCACCGCGAGCAGCTGCCTGCGCAGCTCGTGACCGTTCTCGGGCAGCCGGGCCACGCCGATCCGCCAGCCGCCGAGAGCCAGGCTTTTGCTCAGCCCCGTGGTGATGATCGTGCGCTCGGGCGCCAGATCGGCCGGTGAGGTGTAGGGCAGGTCGGGGTCGTGCAGCAGGTCGCGGTAGATCTCGTCGGAGATGATGGTCAGGTCGAACTCGCGGGCGACCCGGACCAGGCGGGCGATGGTCTCGGGCGTGGCCAGGCGTCCCGTCGGGTTGTCGGGCAGGGTCACCAGCACGGAGCTGACGGTCCTGCCCTGCGACCTGGCCAGGCGCACCTCGGCGGCCACCAGGTCGGGATCGGGCACTCCGCCCTCTCCTGGCGGTGCGGGCACCAGGAGGGGACGTGAGCCGACCAGGTCGGCCTGCGCGGCGTAGCTGACCCAGCTGGGCATGGGCAGGACGATGTCTCCGCCGATCGCCAGCAGCAGGCCGTACAGCAGTGACTTGCTGCCGGGACCGCAGACGACCAGGTCGGGGTCGGTGGTGAGCCCCCGTCGTGTCCAGTAGCCCGCCGCCGCGGCCCGCAGGCCGGGCGCCCCCGCGACCGGCCCGTAGCCGTTGCGTTCGGAGGCGGCGGCCAGCCTGTCGCGCAGCGCCGGGTGGACGGGCAGACCGGCCTCACCGAAGGCCAGGTGCAGCACGCGCTCCCCGGCGCGTCGTCTTCGCTCGATGTCCTCATTCGCCGCCAGGGTGGCGGACAGAGTTACGGTCATGTTTGTCACGTTCCCAGAGTGGTTGGATGAAGGCATCAGCACAAGCGGAGCTTTTTGTGGGTAGGCATAAGGAAGTCTGATGCTCGAATTGCGGCGATTGGTCCTGATCTGCGAGTTCGCAAGGAAGGGAAGTATCGCGGCGACGGCAGAAGCGCTCGGCTACAGTCCGTCGGCCGTCTCTCAACAGCTGGTGGCGCTCGAACGCGAGACCGGCACGGCGCTCATCGACAGGACGGCGCGCAGCGCCGAGCTGACCGATGCGGGCCGAAGGCTCGTCCTGCACGCCGAGCGCATCCTGTCGATGGTGGAGGAGGCCGAGTCCGACCTCTCCGCGCACGCCGGCACACCGTCCGGGCGGGTCGTGGTGAGCGCCTTCCCGACGGCGGCGGTGGCGTTCGCGCCCGCGCTGGCGCGCTCGCTGCGCCGCCACACCGAGCTCACGCTGCGGCTGGGACAGAGCAGGTCGGGGCGGGGCATGCGTGAGGTGCAGTCGGGCGAGGTGGACATCGCGCTCGTCGACGACTGGTACGGCCGCGTCCGCGACAGCGAGAGCCTGCGCGCCTTCCCCCTGCTGCGCGACCCCATGGTGCTGGTCGTCCCGCGCAAGCACCGCCTGGCCGACCCCGACGTGCCCCTCGACCTGCGGGAGCTGCGCGACGAGCCGTGGATGGCCACCCCCGACGGCGAGCCCTCGCGGCTGGCGGTGGACCGGCTGCTCGTGGATGTGGGCGGCACCCGGCCGACGCCGTGGGAGTTCGAAGGGCTGGGAACGATCCTGTCGCTGGTCGCCAAGGGCATCGGCATCGCCGCCGTCCCCGCGCTGGCCCTGGCCGCCGGTGTGCGCGGGCTGGCCGTGCGGCAGTTCCCCGGCGATCCGGTGGCGCGTGACGTGCACGCGGTCGCGCGCGGGTCCAGCGTGCACCGGCCGTCGGTGCACGTGACGCTGCGCGCCATCCACGTCGCCGCCCGTTACATCGCGGCCGACCTGGAGCCGGTACGGCTGGCCGAGCGGTCGCGGGAGGACCGTCCCGCCGACTCCGACTCCGGCAGCGGGTGGGAGGGCGGCGCGGTGCGGTCGGCGGGCTCTGTCGTCGGGAGGTCGTTCGGTGAGTGACGGTTGGTATGGGTCTGCTGCTGCTTCTTCTTCGGTCTGTGCGGTCATGGTCCTGTGAGGCGATAGCGTCTGCGGTCATGGCGCCGACGTACGAGATCGAGCAGTTGCTGCTCTCCCAGCCCAGCGTCCGTACGGTCGCGGGCGTGGACGAAGTGGGCCGGGGCGCGTGGGCGGGGCCGGTCACGGTCTGCGCGGTCGTCACCGACCTGTCCGAGCCGCCGGCCGGCCTGACCGACTCCAAGCAGGTCTCCGTGGCCAAACGCGGTCCGCTGGCCGCCGAACTGGCGGTCTGGGCGGCGGGAGTCGGTTTCGGCGAGGCCACGCACGAGGAGATCGACACGCTCGGCATGACGGAGGCCCTGCGCAGGGCCGCGCGCCGGGCGCTGGAGTCGCTGCCGGTCCGTCCCGACGCGGTGATCCTCGACGGCAAGCACGACTACATCGGCGCGCCCTGGCCGGTGCGGCTCGAGGTCAAGGGTGACGGCGCGAGCATCTCCGTCGCCGCGGCCTCGGTGCTGGCCAAGGTGCGGCGCGATGCGTACATGGGGACGATCGGCTGCGACGAGTACGGGTTCGCGGAGAACGCGGGCTACCCCTCACCTGTGCATCAGGAAGCGCTCGCCCGTCTCGGGCCCACCCCGCACCATCGGCTCTCCTGGTCATACCTAGACGAGCTGCCCCGATGGCGGCACTTGAAGCACCATCGTGACCCGCTGGCGGGCGAGGGGCAGGCCAGCCTCTTCGCGTAGCCGCGCTGATCGGTCATCATTCGGTGGATGCGCATCGGCATTTTCGTGGTCGCGGGCCTGTTCCCCGGCCGGCAGGCCGGGCCGACGCTTGCCGACGCCGTGGAGTGGATCGTCGCGGCCGAGGAGGCGGGGTTCGACGACGCGTGGATCGCCGAACATCACTTCATGTCGTACGGCGTCTGCCCCTCCCCGCTCACCCTTGCCGCGGTCGCGATCGGCAGGACCACGCGCATCGGGCTCGGCACGGCCGTCAGCGTGCTGTCCACCCAGCATCCCGTGGCGCTGGCCGAGCAGGCCGCCGTGCTGCACCACCTGTCGGGCGGGCGGTTCACGCTGGGGGTGGGCAGGGGCGGGCCGTGGGTGGATCTGGAGGTGTTCGGGACCGGGCTCGATCGGTACGAGCGGGGGTTCGCCGAGTCGCTCGACCTGCTGGTGTCGGCGCTGTCGGGCGCGCCGGTGGCGGCCGACGGGGAGTTCTTCCGCTTTCGCGAGGTGCCGATGGTGCCGGGGGCGCGGCTGCGGCCGGTCGTCGCCTGCACCTCACCCGGCACCGTCGACCTGGCGGCCTCGCGCGGGCTGCCGATGCTGCTGGGCATGCACATCGGGGACGCGGACAAGGCGGCGCTGGTACGGCGGTACCGCGAGCACGGGGGGCCGCCCGGGGGACATGTCGCGGCCGGGGTGGCCTTGGTAGGTGACTCCACGGCCGAGGCGGTGCGTGAGCTCAAGGAGCGGATGCCGTCCTGGCTGGGGCCCGGTCTGGCGGGGTATGTGCCCGTGGACGATCGGCCGCGCACGGCTCGGGACGCCGGTGCCTACGTGGACCTGCTGACCGGGATCCATCCGGTGGGGTCCGCCGAGCACTGCGCCGAGACGCTGCTGCGCACGGCGGAGAGCACCGGGATCGAGCACTTCATCCTGCTTGTGGAGGGGCTGGGCGAGCATCGGCGGACGCTGGAGAACATCGCCAGGTTGGGCGCCGAGGTGCTGCCGCTGCTGCGCTGATCCGGCTGCTGCGCTGATCCGGCTGATTCGACTGCTTTGGCGAGGCCGGTGAGGACGGCTGATGCGGCTGATCCGGCTGATCCGGCGGGCCGGCCCTGGACCGGCCCGCCGGGCAGGGGCTCAGCAGTCGACGAGCTCCGGTTTCTGGTTGAGGATCTGAGCGCGCGGGGTGACGAAGTCGGCCAGGGCCTTCGTGGCCGTCGGGTCGAAGACGGCGACCCGGTGGCAGTTCTGGAAGGCCAGGCGCACGCCGTAGTGACGCTCCAGCGCGCCACGCATCGAGTCGCTCGCCAGGCAGCGAAGGAGCTGGCCGCGCGCCTCCTCTGACGGCGGCGGCACCTCGTTGTCGGCGAACTCGGCCCCGCTGTGCTCACGCTGCTTGACCAGCTCGCTGATCAGCGACCACGCGTAGGGCAGTGAGTCGCGGACGCAGGCGAGGAAGGCCGCGTCGTCGACCTCACCGGCTTTGGCCTGGTCGAGCAGATCGTTCGGAACGGTCAGCGACATGCTGTCTCCTCTCGAAGGGGATTGAATCTGACGCTAGGTCGGAAAAGGGAAGGGCTCCAGATTCCCGACGGGAACAGTCGCGTGATCTCGGCCCCGCGTTCAGCGAAGCCTTGGCCCGCGTTCGCCGGAGCGGGGCCGTACGTTCACGGGCCGTAGACGAAGCCGGGGTCGATCTGTTCGGCGAGGTCGGCGCCCGTCCGCTCGTTGCCCCACGCCTTCGCGTTGCGCAGGTGGAACTCCACGGTCTGGCGGCCGAAACGGGCCCAGTCCTTCTCCTGCTCGTCGAGGGTCTTGCGGAGCACGGCGAGGGCGTCGGCGTTGGCCGGCTCCAGGTCGTCGAGGGTGAAGTGGCGGCCCTGCTCCATGGCGCGGACCGCGGCGGAGTGCTCCATCCAGGTGAGCAGGTCGTCACCCACGTGCTCGCGCAGGAAGTCGACGTCGGACGGGCCGTGCACCTTGTTGCCCACGACGGCGAGGGCGACGTCGTACTTGGCGGCGTACTCGCGGTACTGCCGGTAGACGCTCACGCCCTGCCTGGTCGGCTCGGCGACGAGGAATGTCAGGTCGAAGCGGGTGAACAGGCCGGAGGCGAAGGAGTCGGCGCCCGCGGTCATGTCGACCACGACGTATTCGCCCGGGCCGTCGATCAGGTGGTTGAGCAGCAGCTCCACCGCGCCGACCTTCGAGTGGTAGCAGGCCACGCCGAGGTCGTCCTCGCTGAACGGGCCCGTGGCCAGCAGGCGCAGGCCGTCGGGGGTGGTCAGGCCGTAGGGGTCGGCGGCCAGGTCGTCGAAGCGGAGCAGCCGGGAGCCGCGGCCGGGCGGGGTGGTCTTGAGCATGACCTCGGCGGACGGGATGCGCGGGTTGTCGCCGCGCAGCCGGTCCTTGATCTCGGTGAGGTGGGCCCCGAGCGGCTCGGGCTGCTCGTCGAGGCCGAGCACGAGGGCCAGGTGCTGGTTGATGTCGGCGTCCATGGCCACCACCGGGCCGCCCTGGCTCGCCACGTGTCTCGCGAACAAGGCCGACATCGTCGTCTTGCCGCTGCCGCCCTTTCCGACGAACGCCACTCTCACTGTTACTCCAGGTGAGGATGAAAATCATTTCCGTTGGGGACGATCACCATCATGCCACAGGCGTCGCGCGGAGACACGGGAAACGGCGGGCATGCCGAAATGAGATTCATTCTCGGAACGCGCGGGGGACGCGGACAGGACTGGGCCTCGGTGGGACCCTGGGCTCAGGCGCAGGTGGCGTCGAGGTTGACCGGGGCGTCGGTCGGCGTCGGGGACGGCGAGTGCGGGCCCGAGGTCTTGGTCGAGGCTGAGCGCTCCTCCAGGGCGTCGTCCACCTCGCGCCGGATCGCGTACCAGTCCGGGTCGGCGGTGTTGACCAGCGGCGGCACGAAGTTCAGGCTGCGGATCTTGGCGCCCTTGACCTTCTGCGCCAGGTCGACCACCGCGGGAAGGAGGTCCTGAGGCAGATCGGTGGAGATGGCCCGCTTGGTGGCCGCGGCGAGGCGTTCGAAGCTGTTCAGCACGGTCATCGGGTCGGCCTGCTTGGCGACCGCGTTGAGCAGGCACTTCTGGCGTCCCATGCGGACGTAGTCGTCGCTGTCGGTGCGGGAGCGGCCGTACCAGAGGGCCTCCTGGCCGGACAGCTTGCGGGTGCCGGCGGGCAGCAGGCCCTCGCGGTAACGGCCGTACACGATGGGGTCCTTGATCGTGACCTGGACGCCGCCCATGGCGTCGACCATCTCGGCGAAGCCCTTCATGTCCACCATCGCGTAGTAGTCCACGGGGATACCGAGGATGTCGGCGATGGTTTTCTTGATGAGAGCAGGGCCGCGCTGCCCCTTCTGCACGCCCGGCACCACTTCGGGATGGTCCTCGGCGTACTGGAAGACCTCGTTGAGCAGGCCAGGGGTGTCGGGGCCCGCGCCGGTGAAGCCGTAGGGGAAGCGGTCCCTGGCGGGACCCGCGGGCAACTGGACCTGCTGCAGGTTGCGCGGCAGGCCGAACAGGACGGTCGCGCCGGTGGCCACGTCCACGCTGGCCACGGTCATGCTGTCGGTCCGCACCCCGGGCCTGCTGGGCGCGGAGTCGCCGCCGAGCAGCAGGAAGTTCACCCGTTCCGCACCGTTCCACGGGTCCTGGGCCATGACGGGGGTGGTGGCGGTGGTGCCGCGCGGGAACAGGGTGTTCACGACGTCGCGCGACAGGTAGGCCAGCCGGGTGGCGTACGCGGTCGGAGCCAGCACGAGCGCGCACAGGGCGACCGTGAGCGTGGTGGTCAGGAAGCGGCCGACGGTGTCGGAGCGGGCGGGGCGTACCAGCAGGAACGACCAGATGATCACCCCGGTCCAGGCGAGCGCGACGGCCACCAGCGCGACGGTGAGCCAGGTGAGCCAGCGGGGCTGCACGGCCAGCGACAGCAGGTTCGCGCTGAACGCGGTGAACACGGTCAGCACGCCGGCCAGCATCAGCACGTACGCCGCCATCAGGGCCAGGCCGGTCTTACGACGCTCGGCGGCCAGATGTGCCACGCCCCACAGCAGGGTCGAGGCCAGCGTCAGTGCGATGCTCGCGCCCGGTCCGAATCGCCGGTCCTCTCCCGTCATGCCTGGTCAAACCCCCAATGTGCGCCCATCCCCAGCACGTTAGTAATGCGCGGTGCGTGTCAGGCGTTGCTAAGGGCAAGGGTTCGGTCAAATCACCGTCAAGTACACATTGAGATATAACGTGAGCATGAGCAAGCGTCACGGTAGCTATGGGTTCGACGCACCCTGGGCGCCGGCAGGGCTGCTCCTGGGAGCGGTCGTGCTGCTGGGCCTGGCCGGGATCTCGTTCGCCCTCGACGTCCTCCCCGCTGGCGTCGCCTTCCTCTTCGGCGGGCTCTACACGCTCGCCAGCGCGGTCAGCTATCTCTACACGACCAGGCGCGGCAAGTTCGTCGTCTGGGACAGGGAGCTGCGGCGGCTGCGCGGCGACGAACGGCTGCTCGACCTGGGCTGCGGCAGGGGAGCGGTGCTGCTGCTCGCGGCCGGACGGCTGGAGCGGGGCGGCGCGACCGGCGTCGACCGGTGGCGCACCAAGGACCAGTCGGGCAACCGCGCGCCGGTCACCAGGCGCAACGCCGAGCTGGAAGGCGTCTCCGACCGGGTGGAACTGGTCACCGCCGACCTGCGCGACCTGCCCTTCGGCGACGACTCCTACGACGTGGTGGTCGCCAGCCAGTCCGTGCACAACGTCCCCGACGCCGAAGGACGGGCCCAGGCCGTCCGTGAGGCGCTGCGCGTGCTGCGGCCCGGCGGGCTGCTGCTCATCGCTGACTTCCAGCACACGCCCGCCTACGAGGACACCCTGCGCGAGCTGGGCGTCATCGACGTACGCAGGCGGAACGCGGGCTGGCGGTTCTGGTACGGCGGCCCGTGGTTCGCCACCGGC
The DNA here is from genome assembly GCF_039529435.1 of Nonomuraea maheshkhaliensis. Lineage (NCBI taxonomy): Bacteria > Bacillati > Actinomycetota > Actinomycetes > Streptosporangiales > Streptosporangiaceae > Nonomuraea > Nonomuraea maheshkhaliensis. The sequence continues at coordinate 103,646 of NZ_BAAAMU010000004.1, read as the reverse complement.
ATCGTGGAGGCCAGGAAACCGGCCGCTTGACACGACGTTTGCGCGCCGCTTCCCGGGTATCGAGAAGATCCTATGAGCGACGTGGAAACCGGCACCATCACCACGAAAGTGCCCGCACGGCTGGACCGGCTGCCGTGGTCACGCTGGCACTGGATGATCGTCATAGGACTCGGCACCGTTTGGATCCTCGACGGGCTCGAAGTCACCATCGTCGGCAACCTCTCCGCGCAGCTCGCCAAACCGGGCAGCGGCCTGGAGATCACCCAGGCCCAGGTCGCGGGCGCCGCCGCCGCGCTCTACGTGGCGGGCGCCTGCTCAGGAGCGCTGTTCTTCGGCTGGCTGACCGACAAGTTCGGCCGCAAGAAGCTGTTCATCATCACGCTGGTCGTCTACCTGCTGGCCACGCTGATGACCGCGTTCTCCTTCAGCGCGTGGTGGTTCTTCCTGTTCAGGTTCCTGACCGGCTTCGGCATCGGCGGCGAGTACGCGGCCATCAACTCCGCCATCGACGAGCTCATCCCGAGCCGGCACCGCGGGCGCATCGACATCATCATCAACGGCAGCTACTGGCTCGGCGCCGCCGGAGGCGCGCTGCTGACCGTGCCGCTGCTGAACGACCTGCCGGTCAACATCGGCTGGCGGGTCGCCTTCGGCCTCGGCGTGGTGCTCGGCCTGGCCATTCTTCTCGTACGGCGCAACGTACCGGAGAGCCCGCGCTGGCTGTTCATCCACGGCAGGGGCGAGGAGGCCGAGAAGGTCGTCGGCGACATCGAGCAGGACATCGGCGAGGACAAGCTGCCGGAGCCGCAGCAGTCGATGACCATTCACACGCGCAAGTCGATCGGGTTCGTCCGGATCGCGCACACGATGGTGGCGCTCTATCCGAAGCGGACGGTGCTGGGGCTGTCGCTCTTCATCGGGCAGGCGTTCCTCTACAACGCCATCACCTTCGGGTACGCGCAGATCCTGTCCACCTTCTACGGCATCGACACGCACACGGGCTACTACTTCGCCGTCATCGCCGTCGGCAACTTCCTCGGCCCGCTGCTGCTCGGCCACCTCTTCGACACCGTCGGCCGGGTGCCGATGATCTCGGCCACGTACCTCGGCTCCGGGGTGCTCCTGCTGGGCACGGCCTGGCTGTTCAACCAGGGGGTGCTCACGGCGGTCACGCTGACGGCGTGCTGGTGCGCGGTGCTCTTCATGGCCTCGGCGGGGGCGAGCTCGGCGTACCTGACCGTCAGCGAGATCTTCCCCATGGAGACCAGGGCCATGGCCATCGCGTTCTTCTTCGCGATCGGCACGGCCGCGGGCGGCATCGCCGGCCCGCTCGTCTTCGCCTCGCTGGTCGAGAGCGGGGTGCCGGGGGACACGGCGCTGGCGTTCTGCATCGGGGCGGTGGTGATGATCACCGGTGGGCTGGTGGAGCTGTTCCTGGGGGTGAAGGCCGAACGGAAGGGGCTGGAGGAGATCGCGGCCCCGCTCTCGAAGGCGGAGCCCGAACCGGCCACGTGACCGCTTGTCGCCGGCACCTTCGACGGAAGCCCGGCACCCCCACCTCCAGAACGTTGTGCCCGGCACCCCCACCTCCAGAACGTTGTGCCCGGCACCACGACTCCAGAACTCTCCCCCGAACCGCAGAGGGACTCACCCTCGCTAGCGACCGGAGACGGAAGTGAGAAGCACCTGGCGTTCGACATCGTCGATGTAGGCGGAAGGCAGGCGACGCAACACCACCCCCATCTCCTCATCCTGGAGCACCGGCAGGGCGGCCAGCGCCTCGGCGGCCAGGCCCCGGCAGTACCGGATCGTGTTGCCCGCCATCGGGCTCGCCCGCAGCACCCGCAGCGCGCGAGCCACCTGCTCCTCGCTCATGTCCCGCCCCACCAGGCCGTCGCCGGCCAGGTCGATCCCGGACATGAGCAGGGGCAGGCTGTAGACGCCCTGGCGCAGGTCGTTCCCGGCCGGCTTGCCGAGCTGCTCGTCCGACGCGGTCAGGTCGAGCAGGTCGTCGAGCACCTGGAAGATCAGCCCGAACCGCTCCCCGTACGCCGCCATCCGCGCCCTGTCCTCGGCCGGGGCGTGCGCGCACAACGCCGCCGCCAGGCAGCCCGCCCGGAACAGGGCCGCAGTCTTGCCGGTGATCGACCGCACCGCGCTTTCTCGCGTACGGCCGGTGTCGAACAGATCGGCCGTCTCCAGATACTGGCCCTCCGCCAGCTCCACCACCGTGGCCGCCAGCACCTCGGCCACCGGCCGCGACACGTTCACGATCGCCGCCAGCGCGGCCCTGGCCAGCATGAAGTCCCCGATGACCAGAGCCTTGCCGTCCCCCAGCTCGGCGTTGAGCGTCCGCTGCCCGCGCCGCCGGTCGGCCCGGTCCATGAGGTCGTCGTGCACGAGCGAGCCCGTGTGGATGAGTTCCACGCACGCCGCCGCCGTGATCACCCGGCGATCGGGCGCCTTGCCGAGCGCGATCGAGGCGGCCAGCGTCAGTGCCGGCCGCAGCCGCTTGCCGCCCGCGGACACGACCCGCTCCGCGCCCGCGTTGATGTCCGGCAGCACGGACGACCCGCTCAGCCGCCGGATCCTGGCCTCGACCTTGACCAGCCCCGCGACGACGCCCGGGCTGCGCAGCAGTTGCTCCATGCCGCCCAGCCTGCGCCCCGGCCGCTGTGGAGCACCTGAGACACACTGAGGACCCTCTCAGCAGGCGCCCCGCGGAGGATCCTGGAAGGGAGTGAACCCTGTCGCCTCCCTGGAGAGTGAGTGCACCGCGTGAGCGAATCATCGGGCGAGGTCCTCTACCTCGTCGTCTGCGCGGCCGGCGCGGCCCGCGACGTCGGCAGGCTGGTCACCCTGGCGCAGGACGCGGGCTGGATCGTGCAGATCGTGGCCACACCGTCCGCCCTGGACTTCATCGACGTGGCCGCCCTGGAAGAGCAGACCGGCCGCCCCGTACGCAGCCGCTACCGCAAGCCCCACGAACCCAAACCGCCCCGGGCCGACGCCATGATCGTGGCACCGGCCACGTACAACACGATCAACAAGTTCGCCCAGGGCATCACCGACACCTACGCCCTCGGCGTCCTGGCGGAGGCCCCGGGCCTGGGCATCCCGGTCGTCGTCCTGCCGTTCGTCAACAGCGCCCTCGCCGCACGCACACCGTACCGACGCAGCCTGGAGGATTTGAGGGCGGACGGCGTACGCATCGTCCCGAACCCCGGCCACACCGACCCCTACCCCTGGGACGAAGCCGTGCAGGAACTCGGTCTCGCCCCTTCTCGGCAGCGGGAACAAGGGACGACCACTCAGCCGAACTGAGGAGAATCCCGGAGCGGACGGCGCCGAATCCGGCCTAGCCTGATTCGACCGGCGGCCTGATTCGCGGGGCAGTCACCCGGGTGACAGCGCAGGACGAATGGCATGGGTAATGTCGCGCCCCAGGTTCGTTCACTATCGCGGTGTCGCACATATCGGGACTGAAGGTTGCTGTAGGTAGCTGATAGCCGGCCGCAAATATCTCGCAGGCGAATTAACGGACACTACCAACATCACCGAGGGTTAACCGATATCTTTGCCAAGCTTGCATCGGGGCCGAGGTGACCTTCGCTATCACAGGAAAAGGCGCAATGATGGAACCACGGCGGTTGCCGGGAGGCGACACCTGATGCTCACTGTGGACGTGGCAAGTGAAAAGCAACGCCAACTGGCGTTCGAGGACTGGGGCGAGCCGGATGGGCAGCCTGTTTTTCTGCTGCACGGCACTCCCGGCAGCAGGTTCTCCCCTTGCCCGCGTGCGTCCGTCCTCTACCGGCTTGGTCTGCGGGTCATCGTCTACGATCGCCCAGGTTACGGTGACTCCGACCCGCAGCCGGGGCGCACGGTGGCCGATGCGGCCCACGACGTGCGGGTCATCGCCGACAAGCTCGACATTGAACATTTCGGAGTGCTGGGCAGGTCGGGAGGCGGCCCTCACGCCCTGGCCTGCGCGGCCCTGCTGCCGGACCGGGTCACGCGCGTCGCCGTACAGGTCAGCCTGGCGCCGATCGAGGACGACGGTGTCGACGGTTTCGACTGGTACCACGGTATGACGGAGTACAACCGGAGGGAGTATTCCTTCAGCCGGCCTACCCATAACGGCGCCAGCCCCATCGTGCGACTGCGTACGGAACGGGCGGCGGACGCCATCAGGCGCAGCCCGGGCCAAATGCTCGTAGACCTTGAGGAAGACCTGCGCGACCAGGACCGGGAGGTCATCGCCGATTCCGGTATCCGCGGGATGCTGCTCGACAATTACCGCAAGGCCCTGGACAAGTCCGCCCAGGGCTGGATCGACGATCGTCATGCGTTCTGCACGCCGTGGGAGTTCGATCTGTCGGCCATCAAGGTGCCGACCATGATCTGGCACGGCACGGCGGACGTGTTCTCACCGCCGAGCCACTCCGAATGGCTGGCCAGCCGCATTCCGGGCGCCGAACTCGTCTTCATGCCGGATGCGGCCCACTTCACCGCGATCACCGAGATGCCGAAGCTGATGGTCTGGGCCGCCACCGGCAGACGGTGGTGAGTCCCTTCAGATCACGGCCGCCTCCAGATCCAGATCGATCAGCTGATCGTCGATCAGTCGCGTCCGGGCCGGATGTCCGGCACAGAGCACGGTGCCGAAGGACTGCAGCGCGGCTTGCTTCCTTTCCGCGGCCTCCTCGCCATGGTGCTGCCGATTCTCGACGATGGCGAGGTTCGCGGCGCAGATGAGGGTGTGCAGGTGGTCGTCTCCGCGCACGGCGCGGAGGCGTTGCAGCAGCTCCTTGTACTGCTGCAAGGTGTCGCGTTCACCGAGGTCGGTGTAGCAGTTGGCCAGGTTGACCCGGCAGGCGAGCACCATCGGATGTCCGCTGCCGAGGGTGTCGCTCAATTGCTGTGCGGTCGTGCTCAGCGTGGCGGCGGCCGACGCCGCGCCACCGCTGTAGCGCTGGTAGGTGGCGACATTGTTGATGGCCGCCGCCGTGTTGGGATGGCCGGGACCGAAGACCTTCTCGAATGTCCCGATCAGTTCCCTGCCGAGAGTGGCGGCGGTGTGCGGCTGGCCGTTGGCGGCCACGTCGGCGGCGTGATGCAGAGCACAGGCCAGTGTCACCGGCGACTCCGAGCCGTAGAGGCGTGTGTGGCGGCTCAATGTCGTTTCGTTCAGCTCCAGGGCTTCCTCGATCTCACCCCACTCCCGGAGTGACACCGCCAGGTTGCGTGCCGGGAGCAGCGCCTCGTGCTTGTCCGCGTCGCCGGCATCGAGATAGCGGGCGTACAGATCGCGCAGCATCCTGACCGATTCTTCGAGCTGCCCCATTCCGCGCAGGTCGATGGCCAGGGAGACGGTGGAGAACAGGGTGTACGGGTGTTCCGCCCCCAGCACTTCCGTCCTGCGTCGCAACGTGTCCTTGTCGAGCTGCTGCGCCCCGTGAACGTCACCCACCAGCCGCAGCGTCATGGCGAGGTTGTTGGCCGCGGAAAGACTGCGCCCGTGATTCTCCCCGAAGATCCGCTTGAAACTCTCGTACGTGCGGGTCGCCAGCTCTCGCGCCTCGTGATAACGGCCGAGCGTGCACAGATCGGCGATGTTGCTGCCCGCGGTCATCAAGGTATGGGGATGATCAGGCCCCAGCACCCTTGTCTGCCGCTGATGGTTGTCCTGGTCGATCTCCAGCGCCGTCCGATGCCTTCCGCGTGAGCGGTGGATGTTGGCCACGTTGAAGCGCAGCAACATGGTGAGGCGATCGTCGGGACCGAACTCCTTCATCCACCGCTGGGCCAGCGCTTCGCCGCGCTTCAGCGCCGACCCGTACTCGCCGCGCCGCCAGAGGTAGCGGATGCGGTCGATGCAGAGGACGCGGGTGTCGTCGGATCTGCACTCGACAGCTTGGGAAGGAGTGAGGTGCGGCCAGATCTGCGCGTACTGGGGCCAGTTTTCCGGGTCGTCGACGTCGCCGCGCTGCGGCTTGTAGGCGACCAGAAGGTCGTGCACCTGATGCCGGATCCCGTCGCGTTCCTTCTCGTCCATCTGGTTGCGTACCACCGCCTGGACGAGCCGGTGCACTCCGATGGACCGGTTACGGGCATCGGGCTTGATGAGGGCGAGCCGGCTGAGCTCCTGGACGACTCGGGCCATGAGCAGGCTGTCGCGCAGGGTTTCGTCGTACGGCAACAGGATCTGGGCCATGTGGGTGCTGTGGAGGAGAGCCGTGGAGATGCTCTCGGGCGCGAAGAAGGAGAGAAGTTTGAGTAAATGCGCGGCAGCGGGTGAGCGCCGCGTCACCTCTTCGAAGGAGACGTTCCACGTCGATGCCACGGTGACGGGGAAGTCTTCGGGAAGACCCATGGTCAGGGCCTGCACCGGTTGTGTCTGCAGCCGTTCGATGTAGGCGCCGATGGGGATCACGCTGGTCTGCAGCATCGCCGCCGCATGCTCGATCGCCAGCGGCAGATCCCCCAGGTGGTCGGCCAGCGTCCTCGCCTCCGGAACCTCCAGACCCGGCACCCGATGAGTGAGGTGGAGAACGCTCTCCTCGCGTGAGTAGACATCCACCTCCAACGGCTGGGCGTGCTCGGCCCAGGCCTGATGGCGCGTGGTGACGAGAACGTGGCCCGATCCGCCCGGGAGGAACTGCGCGATGTCCTCCGGGGCGTGCGCGTTGTCGAAGACGAGCAGATATCGGGCGTATTTGGCGCCGGTACGCAGGGATTCCAGGACGGCCTCAGCGGCCTCGAAGACGTTGTCGCCCTCGTAGACGCCGAGACGGGGGGCGAGTCTGGCGAGTTTCGGGTTGATCTCCTGCGGTTGCGCGGCCGGCAGCCAGAGCACAAGATCGTAATCGGCCATGAACCTGTGCACGTATTCAAGGGCCACCTCGCTCTTGCCCACGCCGCCCAGACCGTGCAGAGCCTGGGGCAGAACGGCGGTGGTCCCGCCGCGCAGCATCTGATCGCGGAGCGCTTCGAGGATGTCGCCTCTGCCGGTGAAGCCGGGGTTGCGCGGTGGGACGTACCAGATCTCCGGCGTCCTGCCGGGGAACGGGGTGCGAGCGGGCTCCTCGCTCAAGGCGAGCCCGGCGTGCTCGGCGGCGCGGTCCACCGAGTCCAGCAGCGCGCCTGCCGCCTCCGTCTCGTTCATGCGGGCCAGGTCGACGATCGACTTGGCCCAGGTCGGGGGAGGCGATACGTCGGCGATCCTGATCGTGCCCACGATGCGGCGGTTGCCGGAGGGATCGCCGTTGGCGGCGGTCTGGACGAACCGGCGTGCCTCCGGGGCCGCCGCGAACGCCGGCGACATGACCGTCAGGACTCTGTCGGCGTCCTTGACCTGGTCGGCGACGGCCGCCAGGTCCGTGGCGGCCAGCACGTTGTGACGCGTGACCTCACAACCGGCACGGCTGAGCACCGAGTCCATCCACTCGGCCCACATCCGGTCCTCCGGCACGTAGCCGAGCGCGATGCGCGTGGGAGGCGCCGGCCGGTGCCGAAGGAACTGGGCCAGACTCCGTTGCCGGAGCTCGTCCGCCATCGGAGCCAGCGCCGTGACCTCGCCGTGCGTGATCTCGGCGGTGAGTCTCTCGTACGCGCTCAGCAGCGACCCCGGGCGGTGGGGCGGGTCTCCGAAGACGGCGAGGACCTCTTCGTAGGCATAGAACGAGCGGTAGGGCACCTCGACCGCGCCCCAATACGCGGCCTTCTGCTCGGCGTTCCTGCCGAGGAACCGGTCGAAGTGCTTGCGTGCCTCTCTCCGGCCGAGCTCCAGCCCCTCCTGCTCGGCCTCCTCGATGCGCATCGGCACGGGAAGGACCGTCCGTTTGTACCGGTCGACGACGTCCGCCGCCTTGTTGGCGGCTCCCTCGATGCTCTGCTCGCTCAGCGTGAAGCAGTCCACCAGGACGTCGCACATCTGGGCCGTGCAGATGTCGCCGATGTCGCACAGCCCGGTCCGGCTGTCGATCAGCGTGTAGCCGTATTGGCGCTTCGCGTCTTCGCGCAGCGCGTCGAGGAACTTGCCACCGCGCAACTGATAGAAATTGTCCCAGTCGGGGACCGGGGACGCCGCGAAATCGCGATTGAAGCTGCCCGCGGGCAGGAAGTCCAGCGAACCGCCGTCCGGAAAGGTCCACTGGACAGCGGAGACATGCGGTTCGATGCGCGCGTATTCCTGCAGCCAGTCGTTTGTCCGCCGCTCGCCGGACGTGACGGCGGCATGCGCGTAGTCGCGAATCATGCCCGAGATCCCGTGGCTGTTCGTCGGGCCGAGGAACGGGCGGAAGAACTTGTGCAGCCCAGGAGTTTCGAGGTCCCAGTCGATCGCCAGCACCCGCATGCCCCTGCTCGCCATGATCCAGGCCACGTTGGCCAGCGCCATGGTCCGGCCGGTACCGCCTTTGTATGAGTAAAAGGTGATGATGCGACCTTTGTTGTCGTCCATGGTCGTCCTTGGGGGCAGTGGTCAATGTGTGAATCCGTCGTACCGAATCGCTCTCATCGACTGACAGGGGTGACACATCTTCGTTTTCGAACGTTCCAATGGAGGCGTCCGCCCTCTCGTCCGCCCCTGTCACATCCGTGATGCTGAACAATCGTCCCCCGAATTCGACGACATTTGCACAGTACCCGCGGATCGGCGACCTGCACGTGTCGGTCTGCAGCGAGATGAGAGAGGCGAATAATGGATCTCCGGATACGGCAGTGAAGCCATCCGAATTAGCGGTTCCGTAGAGTCGCTGGTCTCAGGGAAACGGGTTGCGGCGGACACCGTGTGTGGTTGTAGATCTGGGTGGGTCGATGGCGAACGAAGGAGAGTGCGTCGTGGGAGTGGCTGAGCGGGTTGACGAGGTGGTGCGGGCGGGTCGGGCGCCGCAGTTGCATGGGCTGGTGGTGATGCGCGGCGGGCGGGTCGAGGTCGAGCGGTACGGTGCCGGGCGCGATCATCATCTCGGTGAGGATCTGGGGGAGGTCGTGTTCGAGCGGGACACGCTGCACGATCTGCGGTCCGTGTCCAAGAGTGTGGTGGCGCTGGTGTACGGGATCGCGTTGGGTGAGGGGCTGGTGCCGGGGCCGGGGGAGTCGTTGATGCGGCAGTTTCCGGAATATCGGGATTTGGGGGCTGATCCTAGGCGGGCGCGGCTCACGGTCGAGCATGCGCTGACCATGACCCTCGGGCTGGAGTGGGACGAGTCCCTGCCCTACACCGATCCGGCCAACGGGGAGATCGCGATGGAGCTGGCGCCCGACCGGTACCGCTACGTGCTGGGGCGGCCGCTCGTCGAGGCGGCGGGTGAGCGGTGGAACTACTGCGGCGGGGCGTCGGCGCTGATCGGCGCGATCATCACGCGGGGGACCGGGCGGCCGGTCGAGGAGTACGCGGCGGAACGGCTGTTCAAGCCGCTCGGCATCACCCGGTACGCCTGGGCCAAGGGGAGCGACGGCGTGGCGGCGGCCGCCGCCGGGCTGCGGCTGCGGCCCGTGGACCTGGCCGCCATCGGGCAGCTCGTGCTCGACGGCGGGCGGGACGTCGTGCCCGGCGGCTGGATCCAGGAGATGTTGCGGCCCCGGGTGGTGATCGCGGACGGGTTCGAGTACGGCTACCAGTGGTACCTGAGCACCGGCGAGCGCCGCTGGGCCGAGGGCATCGGGAACGGCGGGCAGCGGTTGCTCGTGGTTCCGGAGGAGGGGCTGGTGGTGGCGGTGACGGCCGGGGAGTATGACCAGGCTCAGGCCAGTGCGGGTGCGGTGCTCGATGCCGTCCTCGATCGGTGATCACCGCTCAGAGTCGGCCGCGGTCCCCCAGGCGTCCTGGTGGCGTCAGAGGGGGAGGTGGGGGAGAGCGGTGTGGAAGGCGGTGATGGCGGCTCTGATCGCCGGGTGCTCGCCGTTGCCCCTTCTGAACGCTGCCAGCGTGCGCCGGCTCAGCGGTAGCCGGGTGAGCCGTACACCGCGCGGTGGGTCGGCGGCCGCCAGACGGGGGACGAGCGCGACCCCCTGACCTGCGGCGGCGAAGGCGAGGACGGTGTCGAAGTCGTCGATGTGGTGACGGACGAGCGGTTCGAAGCCGGCCGCCTGGCAGGCTCTGATCGCCATGGTGTGGCAGAGCGTGCCGGGCTTGTTCATGATCCAGGCGTCGGCGCGGGCGGCGGCCACGGAGGGGCGGTCGGTGAGGTACATCGGCTCGGTGAACAGGGGCTCGGTCTCGGTGGACGCGTCGGTGACGGGCGGGACGAAGTCGTACTCGTGGACGAGGGCCAGATCCAGCTCGCCCGCCCGCAGCGCCGCCGAGACGTCGGCCGGGTCGATCTCCGACACCATGGGTTCCAGGCCGGGGTGCGCGCCGGCCAGGCCGGCGAGGGCGGGCGGGAGGAGGACGCGGGCGGCCGTGGGGAACGCGCCGATCCGGAGCGGGCCCGAGGGACCGCCACGGACGGCGGCGAGGGCGGCCGAGGCGCGTTCGAGCTGTTCGAGCACGGCCTGCGCGTGCTCCACGAGCAGGTGCCCGGCGGGCGTCAGCGTCACCGTGCGGCCCGTGCGTTCGAGCAGGCGCACGCCCGCCTCCCGCTCCAGCGCGCTGAGCTGCTGGGAGACGGCCGAGGGCGTGAACGTGACCGCCTCGGCCACGGCCGCGATCGTGCCGCGCCGGGCGAGTTCGCGGAGCAGGTGGAGCTTGCGCGGGTCGAGCATAAGATGAGCTTAATCTCGAACGAAGAAATCCGTGCTGGACCTAACGGGTCGGCAGGGGTGAGGCTCGAAGCATGTTGAGAGGAATCCACGTACCGCTGGTCACGCCGTTCGACACGTCGGGCGAGGTGGCCCTGGACGCGATAGAGAAGCTCGCCCACCAGGTGCTCGACCAGGGCGCGAAGGGGCTGGTGGCGCTGGGCACCACCGGAGAGGTGGCCACGCTCGACCCCGGGGAGCGGGCGCGGGTGATCGAGGTGTGCGCACGGGTCTGCGCCGAGCGGGGAGCGCTGCTGACGGTGGGGGTGACCGGCAACGACACGCGTTCGACCGCGCGGGCGCTGCGCGAGCTGCCTTCTGGGGTGGGGGCGGCGCTGGTGATCGTGCCGTACTTCCTGCGTCCCGGCGAACGCGGCGTCGTCGCGCACTTCGAGGCGCTGGCGGAGGAGACGCCGGTGCCGCTGGTGATCTACCACATTCCCTATCGGACCGGGCAGAGCGTCAGCGCCGCCACGCTGCGCCGGCTCGGTGAGCATCCGCGAATCGCGGGGGTGAAGTACGCGGCCGGCGGGATCGACCAGGACGCGGTGAGCCTGCTGGGTGACCTGCCCGACGGGTTCGAGGTGCTGGGCGGGGATGACGCGTTCATCTCGCCGCTGCTCGCGCTCGGGGCGGCGGGCGGCATCCTCGCCTCCGCGCACCTGGAGACCAGGCGCTTCGCCGACCTGGTCGCCGCGTGGCACGACGGGGACGCCGTACGGGCGCGGCGGCTGGGGCACCGGCTGGCCCGGCTGTCGGCGGCGCTGTTCGCCGAGCCGAACCCGACGGTGATCAAGGGTGTGCTGCACGCCCAGGGCCTGATCCCGACCCCGGACGTGCGCCTGCCGCTCGTGCCGGCCGGCGCGGAGTCGGTGTCACAGGCTCGCCTGGTAGCGGTACATCCAGGCGAGTGACTCCTGGCTCGCGCCACGCTTGAGGAAGAACGGCAGCATCAGGTCGCGGAACACCCGGGCGACCGGGCCCGCGGCCTTGCTGTTGCTGATCGTCCTTGAGTAGGCGACGACCCGTTCCACGCGCGGGCGCCGCTCGGCCTCGAAGCGCCGGAACGCCTCCTCGTGCCCGCCGCTGTCGCGCAGGCACCGGGCCAGCACGATCGCGTCCTCGATGGCGAGCGAGGCGCCCTGGCCGGAGCTGGGCGAGGTGGCGTGGGCGGCGTCGCCGGTCAGCAGCACCCGGCCGCGGTGCCAGACGGGCACCGGGGGCAGGTCGTACACCGGGAGCGCCGACTCGACGCCGCCGCGGCGGATGAGGCCGGCCGAGAAGTTCGCGTCGTCCTCGAACGCCTCGGCCAGCACCGGTGTCCAGTCGGGCGGCACGTCGCCGAGCCGCCGGGGCAGGTTCGCGAACCACCAGGTCTCGCCCGACTCGGCCACCGTGTAGCCGAAGAACGCGCGCTTGCCGAAGACCATGTTGTACACGCCGGGCTCGCCGGACACCCCGGCGTCCTCGACGATGCCGCCGAAGCTGTACAGGCCGCTGTAGCGCGGCGCCGGGGCCCGCGGGTCGAGCAGGGTCCGGGTGCGCGAGTGCACGCCGTCGCAGGCGATGAGCAGGTCGCCGGTGGCCTGGGTGCCGTCCGCGAACGTGGCCGTCACCTGCTGTCCCGTGTCCTCGTACGCGATCACGCGCTTGCCGTGGGAGACGCGGATGCCGCGCCGCCCGGCCTCGTCGCGGACGGCCCGGTAGAGCTCGGAGCGCAGGACCGTGTGGCTCACGGTGCCGTCGTCGAGCCGCAGGCCGTTGGCCACCTCGCCGAGGCGTTTGCCCGAGCCGCTCCACATGACCATGCGCGGGGTGGGGATGGCCGTGGCCAGGACCTCGCGGTGCGCGCCGAGCGCGCTCAGGGCGGCCAGGCCGTTGGAGGCGACGTTCAGGAAGGTGCCGACGTCGTCCGCGCCCTGCTCGTACGCCTCGAAGATCTCCGCCTCGACGCCCACCTCGCGGAGCGCCATCGCGGTGACGGGGCCGCCGATGCCGCAGCCTATGATCAGAGCCTTCATGGTGATATCCTTTCGTTCGGCCGAACGAAATATTAGGCAGAGGCGGTGGGCGGTGTCGAGGGGTATTTCGGATCGACGAACTAAATTGCTGGAGGCTCTCACCGTCGCGGGACGCGAGCACAGCAACGCCGCCGTGATGTACCACAGCGCCATGGGCGGGCGGCTCGGCCTGGGGATGACCGAGGAGAAGACGCTCGACCTGCTGCAACGCCTGGGGCCGTTGACGGCTGGGGAGATCGCCCAGCACACGGGCCTGGCGCCGGCCACGGTCAGCGGGCTGATCGACCGGCTGGAGGGCAAGTGGCTGGTGCGGCGCGTCCGCGACACCAAGGACCGGCGGCGGGTCATCGTCGAGATCAACTACGAGCGGGTGGCCGGGTTCTCGGAGCTGTTCGAGCCGTTCGTGGTGGCGTTGTCGCAGCTGTACGAGCGGTACAGCGATGAGGAGCTGGAGTTGATCCTCGACTGGCTCAACCGTTCGGCGGCCCTCCAGCGCGAGGCCACCCAGGGGTTGATGGAGGAGTAGGTACGCTCCTCCGGTCCTGGGTGGCCGTCGTGGTGGCGGCGTCTCAGCGGGCTGGGTTGCCGTGGTGGCGGCGTCTCAGCGGGCCCGGTGGCCGTCGTGGTGGCGTCTGAGCGAGCCCGGCCGGGTCAGCGGGTCGAGTCCTTGATGGCGGTGCCGACCTCGCTCACCCGGTCGGCCAGCAGGCCGAGCGCGCCCACCGCGCGCACCATCGGGTCGTCCTCCGCCCCGCCCAGCGCCCGCGCCTTGACGTAGGCGGCCTTGACCTCCGCCCAGCGCTGCGCCTGGGCCGGGGTCAGCCGGCCGCGCAGCTCGGCCAGCTTGAGCAGGTTCGCCTCCGCGTCGCTGGTGAGCGTCTGCGCTTCGCCGAGGTAGTGGTCGTCGATCACCGCCTCCAGCTCCGCGTCGTTCATGGCGGGGACGATCCGCTCGGCCAGCTTGTTCATGTTCCGGTACGAGCCCTGCAGCCGGTACGGCGGCTCCGTACGGGCGGCGTCGGACTGGGCGGCCGAGGCGATGTAGGCCTGGTTGTTGGCCAGGACCACCTCCTGCACCCGGACGAGCTTGGCCAGCACGCTGAGCATCTGGTCCAGCTCCGGCTTCGTGTACGGGTGCTTGAGCTGGTCGGGCCGGACCGTCGGGTCGCCCTTGGCCAGGCGTACCAGCAGCTCCACGTCCGCCCGGTCGCCCCCGGACAGGGGAGCGAGCACGGGGTTGGAGGTGAGAGCGTTGTCCACGTAGCTCAGCGCGAACAGCTCCTCCTTGCCGGAGAGCACGTCGCCCAGGTTCCACACGTCGGCCCGGTTGGCCAGCATGTCGGGGATGCGGAAGCGCCGGCCCGACTCGGTGTACGGGTTGCCCGCCATGCACACCGCGAACCGTTTGCCGCGCAGGTCGTAGGTCCTGGTGCGGCCGTTCCAGACGCCCTCGATGCGGCGCTGGGCGTCACAGAGGGAGATGAACTTCTGCAGCAGCTCCGGCGAGGTGTGCTGGATGTCGTCGAGGTAGAGCAGGGTGTTGTTGCCCGTCTCCAGCGCGAACGAGATCTTCTCCACCTCCTGCCTGGCCGTCGCGTCGGGGGCGTCCGCCGGGTCGAGCGAGGTCACCTCGTGGCCCAGGGCGGGGCCGTTCACCTTGACGAAGACGAGGCCGAGGCGGCTGGCCACGTACTCCATCAGGGTGGTCTTGCCGTAGCCGGGCGGGGAGATGAGCAGGAGCAGGCCCATCTGGTCGGTACGCTTGCCGGCGCCGGCCGCGCCGAGCTGCTTGGCCAGGTTGTCGCCGATCAGCGGCAGGTACACCTCGTCGAGGAGACGGTTGCGGACGAACGCGCTCATGACCTTGGGCCGGTATTCGTCCAGGCGCAGGCGGCGGCGTTCCGATTCGATCAGCTCGCTCCTGCGGCGCTGGTAGGCGCGGTAGGCGGGGACCCGTTCCTGGGCGAACGTGCGCGTTCTGGTCAGGATCTCGTCCAGGCGGATCTCCAGCTTGCGGTCCTTGATGCGGGGGTGGGCGCCGAGCAGGCCCTCCACCGTCGCCGTGGTCGCGGCGCTGGAATCGTGGCGGGGCAGGTCGCACAGCAGGACGGCGATGGCCTCCGCGACCTCGGGACCCTGGTGGTAGGCGGTCAGCCAGGCGCGGGCGAGCTGGAGGCGTTCCGGCAGGGGCAGGGCCTTGAGGTCGTCCTCGAACTCGCGCGTCCTCGCCGGGCCGAGCGTCTGCCGGAAGCCGTCGAGCAGGTCGCGGGCCTGTTTGGCGGTGATGAAGCCGGCGGGAGTGGAGCCCAGCTCCTCGACCAGGTACTCACCGGCGACCCGCGCCGCCCCGCCGGCCGCCACCTCATCCCCAGCCTCGGAGAGGAAGGCGGCGATCAGGTCGCCGAGCTCGCGCCCCAGGTCGCTCAGCGCCGGCGACAGCCCGAACACCGTCCGCGCCCGCACCAGCGACACGGCCCGGGTGGTGAATGTTTTACGTGAAACCTCGTCCACCCCGAACGCCCAGAACACCTGCGCCGCCGCCCGGACCTCGGCCGGATACCGCAGCAGCCCGGCCCCCTCCCGCAACCGCACCAACGTATCGAGCACGGCCGCCGCGTCGTGGTCGTGCACCCCGCGCTCATATCCCTCGTCGTACCGAGTCTCGGCGGCCCGCCGCACCAGCTCGCCGAGCTCGTCCGCGGGGGTGGCCGAGTCGAGGAGCGAGGCGGCCAGGTACTCGCCCCGATAGACCTCGGGCGTCTCCGAGACCAGCAGCTGATCCCAGAAGGGCCGCGTGTCGGCGAACGAGCCGGGCACGGGCGCGCGGTAGTCGGTGCCGGTGATCGCGAAGTGCATGGACCCGTCGTGCGGCACCAGCGTCAGATCGATCGGCTGGGTGTTGACGGCGAAGCGGTGGCGGCCCAGCCGCAGCGTCTCGCCCCCGTCGGAGAACAGGTCGAGCCGGTCGCGCAGCGCGCGTCCCGCCTCCTGCTGGGCCGACTTGACCCGCCCGTCCAGCTCCTCGGCCCGTACGGCGTCCCCGAGCGCGCGCAGCTCCCCGGCCACCGAGCGCACCTTGGCCACCATCGGGTCGGTCGCGAAGTACGTGTTGACCTCGTCCGGCGACGACAGCGAGGCCAGCCGCCTGGTGATGCTGCCCAGGACGCGCTCGGCTGAGGCGAAGAGGCGGTCGGCGCGCCGGGCCAGGTCGTCGAGCTGGGTCTGCTTGCGGGCCGAGAACGCCTCGTAGACGTCCTCCCGCTTGGCGGCCAGCTGCGCGGCGAAGTCGTCGGACTCGCCGAAGCGGGATTCCAGGTTCTCGACCTGGAGCATCAGCCGGCCGAGCTGCTCGTCGCACTTGTCCGGCGTGTCCGCCATCGCCAGCGCGCCGGTGATGGCCTGCCCGAGCAGGGCGAACTCGGCGGCGAACGCGGCGCGGCCCTCCGCGCCGAGCAGGTCGCGCCGGCGTCCGTCGAGCACGGCCCTGGCCCGGTTCACGCCGCTGAGCACCTCGGCGATGCGGCCCAGGATCGAGGTGCGCACGGTGGCGTCGGCGATGTCGAGCGACCCGACGACCTCCGTGACCACCTCCAGGCCCTCGCTCTGCTCCTCCAGCCGGTCGGCGACGGGCGCGGCCTCGGCCACCGTGGCGATGGCGGCGGCGTCGGCGGCCAGGGTCTCGACGGCGGCGTGGTAGGCGGTGAAGGCGTCCTGCCCGGACAGGAAGTCCACGGCGCGCCGCCCGGCCGAGTCCAGTTCCTCGGCCAGGGAGGCCGACAGCTCGTCCATGGCGGCCAGGTCGATGTAGCGGACCTCGCGCAGCGTCACCAGGCGGCCCTGGGCGCGGCGCAGCGTGGCCAGCAGGGTGACCCAGGCGTCGGCGGTGGCGGGGGTGTCGGCCCTGGCCCGGCGGACCAGCTGGGTGGTCTCCTCCGTGGCCGCGGCCAGCGTCTGCGCGGCGTGGCGGGTGAGCTGCTCGACGTTCTCGTACTCGTCGAGGACCTGCTCGGCGGTGGCGCGCACGTCGGTGAGCGGGCCGAGCAGGCCGTGCTCGCCGAGCCAGTGGTAGGAGTCGAAGGTACGGGTGCAGGCGGCGATCAGGCCCTCGAACGTGCCGGCCGACGGCGCCATCTCCTCGACCATCCGCGACACGGACAGGCAGTCGGAGATGCCGCGGACGAGCTCGGCGTTGCCGATGCGCTCCAGCGGCCCGGTCCCGGCCGGCTGGGCGGCGGCGTAGGTGTCCGACACGTACGGCGTCTGCCACACCTGCATCGGATGCACCCGGGTGGGCTCCTCGGAGGTGGCGCGGAAGACCACCATCGTGCCGTCGTCGAACAGCGAGTACCCGTGGCAGACGATGGGGGTGGCCACCTCCTTCCTGATCACGTTGTACGGCAGCAGCAGCGAGCGCCCGTCACCCCGCGTGTGGAAGACGTACAGGACGTCCTCGCCGTTGGGCGAGCGCACCACCCGCTCGAACTCCAGGTCGCTGACGTCGGTGTCGAACGTCTTGCTGACCCCCGTGGTCAGGTAGTAGCCGCCGGGGAAGATGAGCCCCTGGTCCTCGGGCAGCCGCTGGCATGCCTGGCCGATGCCGTCGAGCCGGACCACGGCCTTGGTGCGGGTGTTGAAGACCAGGTGCCGCCAGTCCTCCTCCTTGTACGGTCTGATCCGCATGAGGATGAGCGGCCCGACGCGGGCGTACTCGATGTCGGCGTCGGCCAGGCTCTGCAGCGGCTCGGCCACCGGCTCGGCGTAGATGCCGGCCCCGGTCTCGGTGTTGTTCTCGACCTTGATGGTCAGGTCGCCGCCGAGGGTCTCGACGAACACCTCGCCCTCGATGGAGACGTGCGGATGGCGGCCGAGCACGTGGTCGTCGCGGGTGGTGACCGTCCACTCGAAGTCGTGGGACGGGGGGAACGTGTGATCGCGCTCACCCCGGTTGTCCACATATTTCGTGATCCCGCCATTGCTGACTGCCCAGCGCAGCACCCGGATGTCGGCGGGACCCGTACGGAAGACGGCCAGCAGCTTGCCGTCCACCCGCCGCAACTGCTGCAGCCTGGTCTCCTTGTAGTACCGGTACAGCTCGGCGAAGTCCTTCTTGAACGCCGGGTCGGCCAGCGTCTCCAGCTTGTCCGCGTCGAACCTGAAGGCGTCGCCGTCCCTGGAGAAGCGGTGCACCGCGAACACGTCGGCCACGGTCGTCTCCGGCTTGAGCCCGATGAAGACGTTGTAGCCGAACAGCATCACGTCGCCCAGGGAGACGATGTCCCTGGGGACGCAGTTGTTCTCGGTCCGGATCCGCTCGGTCCCCAGCAGGCGCAGCTCGGCGCCGCCGAAGACGCGCAGCCGCTCCTGGTTGACCCCCTCGGCCGCCGCCGCGAGGGCCTTGGCCTGGGCCTGGAGGCGGTTCCTGAGAACCTCGTACGTCCCCGCCTCCAGCCCCGCCTCGATCGTGCTCATTTGGCCCCGGCCAGCGCCGCCACCGGCGAGTCCGCGACGCCGAGCCTGCGGGCGGTGTCCAGCAGCTCACCGAGGGCCGACGACTGCGGGCCGCCGTCCTGGATGAGCCGCATGAGCAGGGCGGACACGGTCAGGTTCTTCAGGTCCGTGGTGCTCACGCCGCTGATGACGCTCGCCAGGTCGCCGGCCAGGCTGGCGGTGCCGTTGACGTACGGGGCGGCGACGGCGCCCGCGATCTCCGAGTGGCCGACGAAGCCGTCGACCACCTTGCCCGCGGTGATCGAGCCGACCACCTTGTCGAAGAACATCGTGTCGCCGCCGACGATGTCGATGTTGGCCTTGGCCAGCCCGGCGGCCAGCACACTGGCCTGCGACTCGGCCACCTGGCGGCTGACGTCGATGTGCTTGAGCCGGATCTCCTTGTCGGCCTCCAGCCGCAGGCGGTACTCCTCGTGGGCCCTGCTGGCCTCGTCCAGCGCCGCCAGCGCGGCCGCCTTCTCGGTGAGACCCTCGGCCTCGGCCTTGAGCTTCTCGCCCACCGCGGCGGCCCCGGCCAGCGCCATGGCCTGCTCGCCCTCGGCCTGCGCCTTGAGCCGGTCGCCCTCGACCAGCGCCATGGCCCTGGCGCCGTCGGCCTCGGCGGCGAGCTTCTCCTTCAGCGCCACGGCCTCGGCGCGGCCGACCTTCTCGATGGCCTCGGCGTCGCGCTCCCTGACCTGGACCTGCGCCAGCCCGCCGGCGGCCGTCTCGGCCTGGATGCCCTCGGCGAGCCGGATCTTGGCCCTGGCGTCCAGCTCGGCGGCCTGCTGCCTGGCCTCGGCCAGCACCAGTTCCTCGCGGGCCTTGAACTTGGAGGCGGCCTCCGCGGCCTCGGCCGCCTTGATGTCCTTGACCAGGTTCTCCTGGGCCTCGGCCTCGGCGGCGATGATCACCTGCTGGCGGGTGCGCTCGGCCTCCTCGACCACACGCAGCCGCTTGATGGACTCCTCCTGCTCGGCCACGGTCTTGTCGACCGCGATGCGCTCGCGGATGACCTCGGCGATCGAGCGCTTCTCGGACTCGACCTCCTTGTCCTTGGCGATGCGCGACAGCTCGGTCTCCCGCTCGCGGGAGATGACCTCCAGCAGGCGGTCCTTCTCGATGCGCTCGGACTCGATGGCGATCACGCGCTCGCGGTTCTTCTCGGCGACGGCGATCTCGCGGGCCCGGTTCTCGTTCTGCACGCCGAGCTGCTCGTCGGTCTTCATGTGCGCGGCCTGGGCGCGCAGCCGCTCCTCAGCCTGCACGCGGGCGATCTCGGCCTCCTCGCGGGCCTTGACCGTCTCGATCTCGCGCCGCTGCTTGAGCTCGGCGTCGGCCTGGCGGCGCTCCAGCTCCAGGATCGCCTCGCGGGCGTCCACGTTCTGCCGGGTGATCTCCTTCTCCTCGTTGCGCTGGAACTCGTTCGTCCGCACGTGCTCGATCGCCGTCAGCTCGGTGATCTTGCGGATGCCCTGCGCGTCGAGGATGTTGCTCTTGTCGAGCTGGCCGAGCGCGGTCTGCTCCAGGTAGTCGATGGCGGCGTCCTCAAGGCTGTAGCCGTTGAGGTCGGTGCCGATGATCCGGACGATCTCGTCGCGGAACTCGTCGCGCTTGGTGTAGAGGTCGACGAAGTCGAGGTGCTTGCCCGCGGTCTTGAGCGCCTCGGAGAACTTGGCGTTGAACAACTCCTGCAGCGTCGTCTCGTCGCTGGCGCGGGCGGTGCCGATGGCCTGGGCGACCTTGATGACGTCCTCGGCGGTCTTGTTCACGCGGACGAAGAACGTGATCTTGATGTCGGCCCTGATGTTGTCCCGGCAGATCAGGCCCTCGCGGCCGGTCCGTTCGATCTCGATGGTCTTGACCGAGATATCCATGATCTCGGCTTTATGCACCACGGGCAGGACCACGGCGCCGGTGAACGTGACGTCGACCTTGTTGACCTTCGAGACGATGAGCGCCTTGCCCTGCTCGACCTTGCGGAACAATCGCCCGACGACGAGGAGGAGACCGATCACGATGATCAGGATGACGGCGAGGAATACGCCGAACCCGGTGGAGATGACGTCCATCAATGCTCACTTTCGTACGGCATGACCCAGAAGAATTCGCCGTCTTTGTCGTAGTCGAAGATGAGTGCGTTCTGGCCGCGGGCGAGGCGGTCCTGACCGGTCGTGCGCACCTGCACGACCGCGGACGAGCCGTCGGCGGCGGTGACCTCGGCCTGGCCGAAGTCAGGGGTGGCCGTGCCCGTGCGGATCACGCACATCTGGCCGACGAAGTCGCCGCGCGAGTGCCGGTCCCCTTCGGGGAACAGCCTGCGTAACGGCACCACGAGGCCGCGGACGGCGAACCAGGCGCCCGCCGCGGCGGCGAAGGGGACGGCGATCAGCAGGCCACCGCCCGCCACCACCACGCTGCCGATCAGGCAGAGCAGCCAGGCGAACGCGATGAGCAGCGACAGCGTGATCCCGGCGGGAACTCCCCCGAGTCCCAGCCACGTGGCGTCGTCCTCCAGCTCGAACAGGCCGGTGATGACGGTCAGCCAGTAAGCGGCGACGACCACGAGAAGAAAACTGAAAATGACAGTCGGAAAGCCCAGTGCGATGGTGAAGAAGTCGGTCATCCCGCCTCGGTATACCTGATCCCCCTGTGTACGTCCTGTCGGACTATATCTAGATAAAGCGCAACTAAAGAAGAAAGTTCCCGAAACGGTGAAGGCACTTGACCTCAACCATGGTTGAGCATGCAGGCTCGCTGCCATGACCGAACTGATGCGGGCGGCGGCGTTCACCGAGCCGGGCGGCCCCGAGGTGCTGAAAGTGATGGAACTGCCCGCCCCGCAGGCGGGTCCAGGCCAGGTGCGGGTGCGCGTGCGGGCGGCCGGCGTGCAGCCCTTCGACACGGCCGTACGCCAGGGCTGGCTGCCGCCGTACATCGAGGACCCCGGCTATCCGCGCATCCCGGGCAACGAGTTCGCCGGCGTGGTGGACCAGGTGGGCGAGGACGTGACCGGGGTGGCGGCGGGCGGCGAGGTGCTCGGGTTCACCGCGCTGAACGCCTACGCCGAGTACGTCGTCGTGCCGGCGGCCAACGTGACGCCCAAGCCGCCGGCCGTGCCGTGGGAGGTGGCCGGCGGGCTGACCGCCGGCGTGCAGACGGCCGAGCTGGCCGTCGACGGGCTGGGGCTGGCCGAGGGCGAGACGCTGCTCGTGCACGGCGCGGCGGGAGCCGTGGGCACGGCGGCCGTGCAGATCGCGAGGAGGCGCGGGGCCACCGTCATCGGCACCGCGCGCGAGGTCAACCACGACTACCTGCGCGCGCTCGGGGCCGTCCCCGTCGTGTACGGGCAGGGCCTGGCCGACCGGGTGCGCGCGCTCGCGCCGGGCGGGATCGACGCGGTTCTCGACGGGGCCGGCGGGCACGCGCTGGAGGTCTCGCTCGACCTGGTCGCCGACCGCGGGCGCATCGTGACCCTGGTCGAGCACGACAAGGCGGCCGGGCTGGGGGTCAGGCTGGTCAGGGGCGACCGCACGGCCGAGCGGCTCGGGCGTTACGCCCGGCTGTGCGCGCAGGGGGAATTCACGTTCCCGGTACGGAGGGCGTACCGGCTGGAGGAGGCCGCGGACGCGCACCGCGAGGTCGAGACCGGCCACGGCCAGGGGAAGATCGTCCTCACCATCTAGCCCGCATGGCCAGCGCCACCTGATCCTGGACGCCGTCCGGCCCGTGGCCGTCCTCCAGGCGCCACAGCAGGTTCTGCAGCACCCGGCCGAGCGTCCACCCGGCGGCCCGCCGCCGGTCGAGGCCGAGCGCGTCCACCATGAAGTCGAAGCGCCGCAGCACCTCGCGCGGCGCGTGGCCGGTGGCGAGCGCCTCGTCCCAGCGGTTGTGCAGGGCGGGCAGCAGCTCGAACGCCGGGTCGCCGGCCAGCGGCTTGGGGTCGATGGCCAGCCACGGCTCCCGCTCGCCGGCCAGCACGTTGTCGTAGTGCAGGTCCCAGTGCAGCAGCCGCTCGCCCGCCTCGGTGTCTTCCCCGGTGTCTTCCCCGGCGTCGGAGACCAGGTCGGCGACCGCCGAGGCGCACAGTCCGACCCAGTACCGGTCCTCCTCGGGGATCGGCCGCGCGGCGATCTTCTCCGCCCGCTCCAGCAGCGCCCGCGCGACGTCGTCGAGCCGGCGCATCCCCTCGGGCGCGGGACGGGCCACCAGCCGGCGCAGCAGGCCGGACAGGACGTCCAGGGCCTGCATGACGTCGGGCACGGCGGCCAGGGAACGGCCGCCGTCGAGCCGTTCGAGCAGCATGGCGCCGGTCTCGGGGTCGGCGTCGAGCAGCCGCACCGAGCCGTCGCCCGCCCACGTGCGCAGGGCCAGGCCCTCGTGGACGGTCTCGGGGGTGACGGGTTGCAGCTTGAGCGCGGCCTTCGTGCCGTCGGCGCGCACCACCGGCAGGACCAGCGCCATGATCCCGTGCCGGGGCGCGCCGTCCGGGCTCAGGTCCCACTCGTCGAGATAGCGC
The DNA here is from genome assembly GCF_039529435.1 of Nonomuraea maheshkhaliensis. NCBI lineage: Bacteria > Bacillati > Actinomycetota > Actinomycetes > Streptosporangiales > Streptosporangiaceae > Nonomuraea > Nonomuraea maheshkhaliensis. The sequence continues at coordinate 80,873 of NZ_BAAAMU010000004.1, read as the reverse complement.
CCGGCCAGGGCCGGCAGCGCGGCCGTCCACGCCGCGCCGGCCTCGCCGCCGTACTTCAGGTGAGCGGTGGCTAGCGCGCCGGGGATCTCGATGGGCACGGTCTCAGAAATGCCAGGGGAAGGGCGACCAGTCGGGCTCGCGCTTCTCCAGGAACGAGTCACGGCCTTCGGTCGCCTCGGCCGTCATGTACGCCAGCCGCGTCGCCTCACCGGCGAACACCTGCTGCCCCACCAGCCCGTCGTCCACGGCGTTGAAGGCGAACTTGAGCATCCGCTGCGCGGTCGGCGACTTGCCGTTGATCTTGCGCGCCCACTCCAGGGCCGTCGCCTCCAGCTCCTCGTGCGGCACCACGGCGTTGACCATGCCCATGCGGTGGGCGTCGGCCGCGCTGTAGGTGTCTCCCAGGAAGAAGATCTCGCGGGCGAACTTCTGGCCCACCTGCCGGGCCAGGTAGGCCGAGCCGAACCCGCCGTCGAAGCTGGCCACGTCGGCGTCGGTCTGCTTGAAGCGGGCATGCTCGGCGCTGGCCAGGGTGAGATCGGCCACCACGTGCAGGCTGTGGCCGCCGCCCGCGGCCCAGCCGGGCACCACGCAGATCACGACCTTCGGCATGAAGCGGATCAGCCGCTGCACCTCCAGGATGTGCAGCCGCCCGGTGGACGGGGTGCCGTCGGCGTACTGGTAGCCGTCTTTACCCCTGATGCGCTGGTCGCCTCCGGAGCAGAAGGCCCACCCGCCGTCCTTGGGCGAGGGGCCGTTGCCAGTCAGCAGCACGCACCCGACGTCGGTGCTCTGCCGGGCGTGGTCGAACGCGCGGTAGAGCTCGTCGACCGTCTGCGGCCTGAAGGCGTTGCGGACCTCGGGCCGGTCGAAGGCGATGCGCACGGTGCCCTGGTCGACCGCACGGTGGTAGGTGATGTCGGTGAAATCGAATCCCTCGACCGCCTGCCACGCCTTGGGATCGAACAGTTCGGAGACCATGGCCGGAAGCCTAACCGATGCGCCCTTCCGCCCACTCGGCCCACTCGCCCTGGCTCTCGGCCAGGCGCCGGCCGTATTCGAGGGCGAGCCGGCCGTACGCCGACAGGTTGTCCTCGCCGCTCTCGACGAACGCGCGGATGCTCGCGAGGTGCTCCAACTGCTTGGCGGCCAGCTCGGCCTGGCGGCGCAGGTAGCTCCTGGCCTGCTCGGGCGAGACCTGGGCCAGGAAGAACACGCGCAGCAGCATGTCGCTGCGCACGACCCGGGTGGGCTCGACGTCGGTGATCCAGTGACGCAGCTCGGCCAGGCCCGCCTCGGTGATCGTGTATTCCTTGCGACCGCGCGGGCCCTGCGCCGTCACATCCACGAGCCCCGCCTCGGCCAGCTTGCCGAGCTCGGTGTAGAGCTGGCTCTGCGTGGCGGGCCACACGTTGGCGAGCGAGACGTCGAACAGCTTCAGCAGGTCGTAACCGCTCGCCGGCCCCTCTGACAGCAGGCCGAGCACGGCATGGCGAAGACTCATATTCCTATGTTGACATGTCTCCAGAGAAAGTTCTACCTTCGACATGTCTGTCTAGGAATGTCGGAGGATGCCTGATGCGCGGCCTGCTCGGTTTTCTGCCCTGGATCGTCTACGGCTTCGTCGCGACCGGCGACGAGTGGCGCTGGGGCGCGATCACGGGCCTCGTCCTCGCCCTGGTGCTCGTGGCCGTGGACCGCAGGACGGGCAGGTCGTGGGACATGATGGTGATCGAGACCAGCGCGGTGGTGTTCTTCGCCCTGATCACCGCGCTGTCCCTGCTCGATCCCGGCTCGCCGCTCACGCCGTACGGGCCCGCGCTCGTCGACGTCTGGCTGGCCGGCACGGCCTGGGGCTCGCTGGCCATCCGCAGGCCGTTCACGCTGGGCATCGCCCGCGCCACGACGCCGGAGAAGCTGTGGCGCACCCCCGCCTTCCACCGGGCCAACGTGATCATCAGCGGCGTCTGGGCAGCCGCCTTCACCGTCGCCGCGCTCGCTCTGACGCTCGTCCTGTCCGTCTCGCTCCACGCGACCACGCTGGTGATCACCATCAAGGTGCTCTCGTTCGCCGCACCCGCCGCCTTCACCGCGTGGTACCCCGGGCACCTGAGGCGGCGGGCGCTCGCTAGGTGACCTCGGCGCGCAGCTCCGCGAGCAGCTCCCCCTGGTCGGCCAGCATCTCGGTCAGTATGCGCCGGGCGGCGCCGAGCAGATCGGCCAGCTCGGGTGTGGCCAGGGTGTAGACCACGGTGCTGCCCTCGCGGATCGCGCTGACGATGCCCGCCCGTCGCAGGACGGCGAGCTGCTGGGACAGACTCGAAGCCTCGATGTCGATCTGGGCCAGCAGGTCCCTGACGGGGAGCGGCCCTTCCTGGAGTAGCTCCAACACTCGGATGCGAGCGGGGTGGCCGAGCGTTCGGAAGAAGTCGGCCTTGGCCTGGTAGACCTCCACGTGCATATGGTTAGCGTAATCCAGTTCAGTTGCATAATTCTTCAAGTCGCTATGTTGTCGGATAGCATGACAGCGGGGACTAGGGAGTTGCCATGGGCCGAGGAAGAGCCAAGGCGAAGCAGACGAAGGTCGCTCGCCAGCTGAAGTACACCAACCACAACATCGACTACGACCGGCTCCGCGAGGAGTTGGGCGCGGACACGCGACGCGAGGATCACTACCCGCCTACGCCGTCCGAGCAGGAGTCCGAGCGCGGGCGGTGACGCGGGTCTGCTTCGCGGGTGCCAGGGTGACATTCTGCAGCCGCCTGGCCTCCGGCGCCTGATCGGGCGCCGTGAGCTCCAGGCGGTGCAGCACCTCGCGGATGATGACGCGCATCTCCAGGAGCGCCAGTTGCGCTCCTACGCAGAAGCGCCGCCCGCCGCCGAAGGGCATCCAGGCTCTGCTCTGGTGCTCCTCCAGGAATCGCTCAGGACGGAATCGTTCTGGCTCGGAGAAGGCGGCGGGGTCACGGTGCACGAGCGGGATGTACGGTCCGGCGTACCATCCGGCGGGGATCTCGTACCCGCCCAGCCGCAGCGGCGCGTCGAGCAGTCTCGGCGCCTCGTAGACCACCGGCCTGACCCGCAGCACCTCCTTGACCGCCGCGTCGAGATAGGGCTCGTCGTCCGGCAGCCGCTCCAGCACCTCGGGCATGCGCAGGAACCGTTCGAAGGCCCAGGCCAGGCCGGTCGCGGTGGTCTCGTGGCCGGCGATGAGCATGGTGATCAGCTCGTCGCGGATCTCCTGGTCGTCCAGCTCGGTCTCCAGCAGCCGCCCGAGCACGTCCGTGCCCCCAGGGGTTTCCCGGCGCCGGCGGATCTCGCCGAACAGGATCGTGTCCACCTCGGCGCGCAGCCGCAGGAACCGCGCGTAGGGCAGGAACGGCACCCGCGCGGCCATCGGGCGCAGCCGCTCCGGCAGCAGCGCCACCTGCATGGAGCCGCCCGTCGCGAGCAGGCCGGGCAGCAGCTCCCGTAGCCGGCCGGTGCGCCCGGCGTCCCTGATGCCGAAGATCAGCCGGATGATGATCTCCAGCGTGATGTCCTGCATGCGCTTTCGCAGCGCGAACGGCCGGTCCAGCGGCCACGTCGCGATCTTCTCGGCCGCGATGGCGGCGATGTCGTCGTGGTACCCGGCGACCTGCTTGGCGCGTAGCGGCGGGTTCAGCGTCTTGCGGTGCCGCCACCACGGCTCGCCGTCCAGCGTCAGCACCGAGTGCGCGCCCACCAGGTGCTCAAGGAAGTCCTTACGGGCCGCGCCGGCCTGCCCGCCGCCCTGGTCGGTCCGGTAGACCTCCGCGGCCAGCTCGGCGGTGGTCACGTAGACCTCCGGCGGGAAGCCGGCGTAGCGGAGCGTGAAGATCGGCCCGTACCTGCGGTGGTAGCTCTCGAACATGCGCTCCGTGTCCGTCGCGAACCGTGCGGTCTGGACGATCGACGGCACTCTCGGCCCTGGAGGGATCATCGTCGCTCTCCTTGTCGTATACGTACGTCTGTCATAGACGCTTGTTTATATCTGTAGCATGGATCGCGTGGCGAGCACAGAGGCCGGTGGATACCGCGAACGACTGCTGGCTGGAGCGGTGAGCTGCCTCCAGGACAAGGGCTATGCCCGCACGACCGCACGAGACCTGGTCGCCGCGTCCGGCACCAACCTGGCCTCCATCGGCTACCACTTCGGCGGCAAGGAGGCGCTGCTCAACGAGGCCATCGCGGAGTTCTTCGAGCAGTGGACGGCGCGCGTCGAGCGATCGTTGTTCGGGAGCGAGCTGGGCACGCCCAGAGAGCTGCTCCAGCGCGCGCTGGAGCAGCTGGTGGACGTGTTCGGGGAGATGCGGCCGCAGCTCGTGCTCTGTGTCGAGAGCTTCCCCGCGGCGGTGCGCGAGCCCGTGCTGCGGGCGAAGCTGGCCGACGCCTACGCCAGGGCCAGGCTCGCCGGGACCGACATGCTGCACAGGGCCGCCGAGCGCCTGGAGACGGAGCTGCCGGTCGAGCCGGCGGCGCTGGTGTCGGTCGTGATCGCGATCTCCGACGGCCTGATGTTGCAGTGGCTGCTCGACCCCGAGGCCACGCCGGACGCCCGGCAGGTCCTGGACGTCCTGGCCGCGCTGGGAGCCTTCGTCGCCTGACGGCTGTCGTTCGAGGGCTGACGGCCGGCCTGAAGGCCGTCGGCTAAGGGCTATCGGGCGGCAAAAGGTGTCGGTCGGGAGGAATGTCATCCGTGGGGATGGGCACACCCACGGAGGACGAGGAGATCGAGACATGCGCGTAGGAATCGTGGGGTCCGGAAGGCTGGGCTCGCGGCTCGGCCGCCTGCTCGCCGCGGCGGGCCACGACGTGCTCTTCAGTGACGCCGACCTCGCTCTTGCCGAAGCCGCCGCCGGTGCCGCGGTCAGGGTGCCCGCCGGGAGCGCCGACGGCCGGGCCAGGAGCGGGCCGCCGGTCGAGGCCGCGGCGTTCGGCGAGGTCCTCGTCCTGGCGGTCGGCTGGGAGGCGTTCCCCACGGTGGTGGCGGAACTCGGCGCCGCGCTCGCGGGCAAGATCGTCATCGATCCGAGCAACCCGATCGGCGAGCGCGACGGCGCGGCCGTGATGGTGGCCGTCCCCTGCGGGCTGACCAGCCCGCAGTACCAGCAGCACGTGCTGGGGGCGGGCGTACGCGTGGTGCGCACGTTCAACACCAAGTACCCGAACGAGCTGCTGGACCTCGGACTCGCGGGGCAGCGGGGCGGGGCGCGGGCCGACATGCCCTACTGGGGGGACGACGACGAGGCCAAGAAGGCCGTGGTGCCGCTCATCGAGGACGCCGGCTTCACCGCCATCGACGCGGGCGGCCTGTCAGAAGCCCGCTGATCCGGTGGTCGGACCTCAGGTGGCGCAGGTGTCGTGGGTGGCGTCGAAGCCCTTGATGGCCTCGGTGTCGTCCGTGCGCAGCGGCTTGAGGCCCTTCCAGTCGTCCCCGAGCACCAGGATCAGCCGGCTGGTGACCGCGCCGGGCACCTGGCGCAGGGCGGCGCGCTGCAGGTCCTTGGTGAGCGTGGGGACCCGGGTCTCGCCGTTGGGGCTGTAGACGATCGTGGTCTTCGGCTGCGGCTTGCGCTCGGTGTCACCGATCTTGGCGATGTGGTAGCCGCGCTGCTCCAGGTAGGCCGCGGCCTCGGTGGCCAGGCCGGTGCGCCAGGTGCCGTTGCGCAGCTCGATCTGGATCTTCGAGCGGCCCACCTTCGTCTGGCCGCCCTTGACGCCGTCCACGCTCTGGTCCTTCGCCACGATCTGGAACAGCCGGTGGGACTGCGTCCGCTCCCACTCCACCCGGCCCGGCTGGGTGAGGGAGTAGTGCCACGGGGTGGTGATGAAGCGGATCTTGCTGATGTCGAGGCCTTGGAGGCTGGTCGCGAGGTCCTTCATCACGCCGGTGGTCAGGCCGCTGTCGGTGGTGATGGCCTTGGTCCCGGCGTCGAGCAGGGCCAGCAGCTTGGCCGGGTCGGTGAGTGTCTCGCCGCTCATCGCCTTCTTCACCATCGAGGCGATGAACATCTGCTGCCGCTGGATGCGCCCGATGTCGGAGCCGTCGCCGAGGGAGTAGCGGGCGCGCACGTAGCCGAGCGCCTGCTCGCCGTTGAGCGTCTGCCGCCCGGCCGGCAGGTGGAGCAGCGCCTTCTTGTCGTTGACCGGCTCGGGCAGGCAGACCTCGACGCCGCCGACCGCGTTCACGATGCCCTTGAAACCGGTGAAGTCGACCTTCACGAAGTGGTCGATGCGGATGTGGGTGAGCGACTCGATCGTCTTCCAGGTGCAGGCGATGCCGCCCGAGTTGAACGACTCGTTGATCATGCCGACGTGGGCCTGCTGGCCGGGCAGGCCGCGGGTGGAGCGGCAGGCGGGCAACTGGACGACCGAGTCGCGCGGGAAGCTGATCACCATCGCGTTGTCGCGCCTGGACGACACGTGCATCAGCATGATCGTGTCGGTGCGCTCGCCCGCGACCCTGCCGTACTTGGCGTTCTTGCCGTCGCGCTGGTCGGAGCCGACGACCAGGATGTTCATCGCCGTGCCGGCCACCTTGGGCGGACGGGTGGCGCCGAGGTCGTCGGCGGTGACGTCCTGCTGCTTGAGGTTTCCGGTCAGCCGCGCGTAGACGCCGACGGCGGCGCCGGCGATCAGGAGGACCACGGTCACCGTGACCGCGATCACCCAGCGCAGCCACGGGCGGCGCCGCCGTGGCGGCGCGTCCGGCCCGGACGGAGGCGCGTCGACAAGCCCGCTGCTCACGTCACTCCCCACAGAGACGGGGCCGAGGGCCGCCGCCCCTGGCCAAGAGCCACGCCGTACAGATCTCGGCCGTTGAACGTGCCTGAGTGTACTCAGTCGGGCGTGCCCGCGTGGCCTCAGTCGGGCAGGTTGACCCGCAGGGACACCGTGCCGCGCAGGTCGAGCCAGGCCGCACCGGGGCCGCGGACCACCCTCAGCACGACCTCCTCGCAGCCTGGGCAGCGGGCCACGAAGCCGGGCTCCGGGCCGTAGACGAGCAGCGATGCGACGGGGCCCGCCAGGCCGCAGTGGGCGCAGCGGCCCGTCGCGGAGGTCACGTCCACGGCGAAGATCTCGCCCAGCGGGCCCGCGAGGGCGTTGCCGTCCAGGTGTTCTGCGGTCATCGTCAGCCTCCGGTGGGACCGAAACGTTCGGTTCTGATGCGTTCGGGGGCGTGCCCGAGCGCCAGCAGCAGGTCGGCCGCCGCCTCCACGAAGCCCGTCGGCCCGCACACGTAGCAGTCGGCCTCGAACGAGGCCGGCCAGCCGCCCTCGGCCAGGTCCTCCAGCATGAGGCGGCGGGCCGGGCGGGACACCCCCTCCGGCGCCGAACGGGTGTAGAGGTAGGTGACGTCGACCCCGGGGTCGGGGCGGCGCAGCTCCTCGGCGTAGTAGCGGCGGCCGGGGTCGCGCAGCGAGTACAGCAGCCGGAACGGCACCCCGCCGCCCGCCAGCCGCCGGGCCCTGATCATCGCCATCAGCGGCACGATGCCGGAACCGCCGCCGACCAGCAGCACCGGCGCCGTGTTCTCCGGCCGCCAGACGAACCAGCCGCCCACGGGTCCGCGCAGCTCCAGCCGGTCGCCGGGCTCCATCACCTCGGTCAGGTAGGGGGAGACCTCGCCGTCGGGCACGTTCTCCACGGTCAGCTCGACCAGGTCGCCGTCCGCCGGATTGGCCACCGAGTAGCTGCGCTGCGCCGTGTAGCCGTCGTCGGCGGTCAGCCGTACGTCCACGTGCTGGCCCGCCAGGTGGCCCGGCCAGCCGGCCACCCGGAAGCGCAGCGTGCGCGCGCTCGCGGTCTCGGCGACGACGGAGATCAGCTCGGCCGGCCGCCAGACCAGGCGGCGCACCCTAGTCGCCCTCGTAACGCTGCTCGCGCCACGGGTCGCCGTAGTTGTTGTAGCCGGCCGTCTCCCAGAAGCCCGGATAGTCCTCGTTCAGCAGACGGATGCCGCGGACCCACTTGGCCGACTTCCAGAAGTACAGGTGCGGCACGATCAGCCGGGCGGGGCCGCCGTGGCGGGGCTCCAGCTCCTCGCCGTCGAAGCGGTGCACGATCCACGCCTGGCCGTCGAGCAGGTCCTCCAGCGGCAGGTTCGTGGTGTAGCCGCCGTAGGAGTAGATCAGCGCGTACTCGGCGGCGCTCTCCACGTCCTCCATGAGCACGTCCAGGGAGACGCCCTGCCAGGTGGTGTCGAGCTTCGTCCATTTGGTGACGCAGTGGATGTCGGCCGTGGGCGTCTGCTGCGGCAGCGCCAGGAACTCCTCCCACGACCACCGGTGGGTCTCGCCCGCCTCGGTGTCGATGGCGAACTCCCACCGGTCGAGCGGCACCCGTGGCGTCGGCCCCGCCGACAGCACGGGGAAGTCGTCCACCAGGTATTGACCGGGTGGCAGCCGGTCGCCCGCGTCTCTGCGCCTGCCCTGAAAACCGCGCGAAATGATGCCCACGTCGCCTCCTGAGCCCATTCCACCACGAGGCGTGCCAAAGGGCTCAGCGACCCGCCCGGGGAACGACCAGTCCCGACTCGTACGCGAAGACCACGAGCTGGGCCCGGTCGCGGGCGTGCAGCTTCGTCATGGCCCGGCTGACGTGGGTCTTGGCGGTGGTCGGGCTGATCACCATGTGCGCCGCGATCTCGTCGTTGGACAGGCCGCGGGCCACCAGGGCGGTCACCTCGCGCTCGCGGTTGGTCAGCACGTCCAGGCCCCGGTGGTCCGGCTCGGGGCGGCGGGCGACGAACTCGCCGATCAGGCGGCGGGTGATCGAGGGCGACAGCAGGGCGTCGCCCCTGGCCGCCACCCTGACGCCCTGCAGCAGGTCCACCGGCTCGGTGTCCTTGACCAGGAAGCCGCCCGCGCCCGCCCTGAGCGCGTCGAAGACGTACTCGTCGAGGCCGTAGTTGGTCAGGATCACCACGTGCACGCCGCTCAGCCGCTCGTCGCCGGCGATGCGCCGGGTCGCCTCGATGCCGTCCATCACCGGCATCTGCACGTCCACGAGCGCCACGTCGGGCAGGTGCGCGAGGGCGAGCGCGACGGCCTGCTCGCCGTTCGCGGCCTCGGCCACCACCTCGATGTCGTTCTCGGCCTCCAGCAGGGCGCGGAAACCGCCCCGGATGAGCGCCTGGTCGTCCGCGAGGAGCACACGGATCACGACGGGTCCCCCAGCGGCAGCTCCGCACGTACGGTGAAGCCGCCCTCGGCGCGGGGCTCGGCCCGCAGCCGGCCGCCGAGCGCAGTGACGCGCTCGCGCATGCCGACCAGGCCCACGCCCGGCACGGGCGGCGCGTCGTTCCTGGCCGCTCCGTCGTCCTCCACCTGCACGACCAGCTCCGTCCCTCCGTAGTCGATGCGCACCGAGGCGGCGGCGCCGCCCGCGTGCCTGGAGACGTTGGTGAGCGCCTCCTGGACGATCCGGTACGCGGCCCGATCGACCTCCACGGGCAGCCGTCTGCGCTCGCCCGAGACGGTCACCGTCGCGGGCAGGCCGGTCGAGCGGGCCCGGTCCACCAGGTCGTCGAGCCGGTCGAGCCCGCTCGGCTCAGGTCTGACCGACTCCGCGTCCTCACGCGGGCCCCTGTCCGGGCTGTCGTGCGGGTCTCGCTCCCGTGCGTCATCGTCGCGCAGCACCTCCAGCGTGGCGCGCAGTTCGCGCATGGCGTCGCCGCTGGCCTCCTGGATGGCGAGCAGCGCCGCGGGCACCTCGTCGCCGCGCTTGCGCGCCAGGTGCACCGCCACCCCGGCCTGCACCTTGATCACGGAGATGCTGTGGGTGAGCGTGTCGTGCAGTTCCCTGGCGATGCGCAGCCGCTCCTCGCTCGCGCGCCGCCGCGCCACCTCCTCGCGGGTCCGCTCGGCCTCGGCGGCGCGCTGCTCGGCCTGCTCCAGGTACGCCTGCCGGTGCCGGGTCACCGTGCCCCCCACCCCGGCGGCCAGGAACCAGCCCAGCAGCAGCACCGTCCCCTGGACGATCGTCTGGGGGTCCTGCCCGGACGCCGCGCCGGTCAGGTTCGCCGCCAGCGTGACGCCCAGGAAGAGCGTGCCGGCCAGCGCGGGCAGCACCCGGTGCCCCGCGCGTACCGCGCCGAAGACCGCCACCATCACCGGGAAGGCGGCGGGCGGGCCCGGCTGCACGTGCGCCGCGTAGACGAGCATGCCGAGCGTGCTGACCAGCAGCGGAACCAGGGGCGCCCGCCGCCAGGCGACGAGGGCGGCCGAGGCGGCCAGCACGGCGACGAGGTCGAGGGCGCCCGCGCCGGGGTTGGCCAGCACGGTGACCGACTGCAGGACGGCCACCACGACGGCCAGCGCGCCGTCCATGGCGACCGGCCGCCACGCGTGCACAGAGCTCATCCCTGCAGAGTAGAACGAGTTCCGGGCGGGCTCATCGGCGCGGGGAAGTGGTTCCGCGCTACTACCGGCGAAGTATGCGTGCCGGTTCCCGGCCGCCGGCGGTAGCCGCGGAAGTCTCCCCATGGGCGATGACCGGTGGCGGGCCGGCGCGGGACGATTCGGCCATGGACACGATCCGGCGCGGAAGCCGATGATGGCCGGCTCCTTCCGTTACGTCACCCCCATACCGGCCAGGCTCGCCACCGGCCGGACGGCGCAGGTGTACGCCCAGCTCGCCGAGGACTTCGGCATGGCGCGCATGGCGGTGTTCCTGACCCTGTCGCCCGCCGAGGAGGTGCTGGCCGCGACCTGGGTCACGTTGCGCGAGTCGCTGCTGGCCGGGGCGGCGCCCAGGACCGGCAAGGAGGTCGTGGCGCTGGGCGTCTCGCTGGCCAACCAGTGCACGTTCTGCGTGGCCGCGCACACGACGCTGCTGCACGCCACCGGTGACCACCGGCTGGGCGAGAGCATCGCCCGTGGCGAGGTGCCCGCGGATCCCGGGCACGCCGCGCTGCTGGCCTGGGCCAGGTCGCCCGGGACGGCGCGGCCCTATCCGAACGCGCTCGCGCCCGAGTACGTCGGGACCGCGCTGAGCTTCCACTTCATCAACCGGATCGCCTCCGCGCTGCTCACCGAGAACCTCATGCCGGGCAATCTGCAGAGGTTCCGCCTGGTCAGGAGTGTGGGCGGGCGGGCGATGGCGGGCCCGGTGCGCAGGGCGGCGGCTCCAGGGGCGGGGCTGTCGCTGATCGCCGGGCTGCCCGCCCGTGCCGAGCCCGGTTGGGCGGACGGGGCTCCTGCCGGGACCGCGTACGCCACGCTCAAGGCCGTCGCGGAAGCCGGTGGCGACCTGCTCGGCGGTCCGGCGCGGGCGGCCGTGACCCGTGCGGTCGCGGGCTGGGACGGCGCGCATCCGCCGATGGGCACCGCCTGGCTGGACGAGCCGCTGGCCGGCCTGCCCGCCGATGACCGCGCGGGGGCGCGGCTGGTCCTGCTCACGGCGTTGGCGCCGTACCGGGTGACGGACGCCGACGTGGCCGCCTGGCGCGGCGGCGCCCGTACGGACGAGGACCTGGTACGGCTGTGCGCGTTCGGCGCGATCCTGGCCACCGCGCACGTGGAGGCCCGCATCACAGCCGCCGGACGCCCTGGCGCCGGGGACGCCGGTGGCGGGGGCGCGGGTGAGAGGGCCGTTCGGAGCGGGGTGGGCGGCGTACAGGCAGAAACCATTCAAGGAGAGCGATCATGACCGCGCACCACACCCTCGCCACCCCGCCCGCCACCGCCCCCTGGCCGGTGCAGGCGCTCAAGGCGGTGGTCGTCCTGCACGTCGTCGCGCTGCTGTTCCAGGCGGTGACGGCGGGCATGCTGCTCTCCTCGCCCGGCGGACGGGCGCTGCACGAGAACTCGGGCATCGCCCTGGGCATCATCGGGCTCGTTCATCTGGTCGCCGCGATCCTGGTCTGGCGGCCCGGCGGCGGGTCCGCCAGGTTCGTCGGGCCGGCCGCGGCGCTGCTGGTGCTCACGGTCGCGGCGGCGCTCCTGGGGCTGGCGCACATGACGGTCCTGCACCTGCCGCTCGGGGTGGCGCTGTTCGGCGGCGGTGTCGCCCAGCTCATCCGGGTGATGGCCCGCGAATAGGCGGGGAACGGTCAGGCGGGCAGGCGGTCGGAGCGGGGCCAGACGTAGTCCAGGTCGTCGGGGTCGTCGTCGCCGAAGACCGGCCGGTAGAAGCCGGGGTCCTTGCGCAGGAGCGCCGAGCGGTGGCTGAGGTGCAGCTTCTCGTCGCCGAGCCAGGGCGGCAGCTCCCCGGCCGCCGCCAGCTCGGCCTGCGCGCGGACCACGGGCGTGCCGCGCAGCAGGGCGAGCTCGGTCGTCATGGTGTTCGCGCAGGTGTCGGCGCGGCCGAGCGAGCACCAGTGGCGGCACATCTCCAGCCCGTAGCGTACGAGCGCCTCCTCGTAGCCGGCCCACATCTTCACGACGGGGTGGTGCCGCCAGCCGTACCCGGGGACGGTGAGGGCGCGCAGGATCTGCAACGTCTCGACGCGCTGTTTGCCCAGCCGCAGCGGGTCGAGCACCGCAGCCGAGGCGGCGAAATCCGGAAATGGCAGGAAAGTCTGCATCGTTACCCCCGCTGACGTGCTCTTTCTCGCGGATCGTATAGACCGCCGCCCGGGCAGCGCTCAGAATCGGACCCATGGGCAACGGGTATGTCGGCGCGCGGACGCCACGCAGAGAAGACGCCAGACTGCTGACAGGAAAGAGCAGATACGTCGCGTCCGTACGCCTGCCGGGCATGGCGTACGCGCACGTCGTGCGCAGCCCCGTCGCCCACGGGCGGCTGCTCGGCTGCGACGTCAAGGCGGCGCGGGCCGTCGAGGGCGTGCTCGACGTCATACTCCCCGCCGACGCCGCCGGGCTCCGCCTGCCCTGCGTGACCGTCATGCCGGGCCAGCCGATGACGTCCTACCCGGTGCTGGACGACGCCGTCAGATACGTGGGCCAGCCGCTCGCCGTCGTCGTCGCCGAGACCCCGGAGGCCGCCAGGGACGCCGGCGACCTCCTCGACCTCGACCTCGACGAGCTGCCGGCCGTGGTCGGCGCCGAGCGGGCGCTGTCCGCCGACGCGCCGACGCTCCATCCCGAGCTCGGTGGCAACGTGCTCTTCGACTTCACCATGGGCGACGACGACTGCGCCGACGCCGTCGAGGGGGCCGAGCACGTCGTCGAGATGACCTTCAGGATGGGCCGGGTCTCGCCCTACCCGCTGGAGCCGCGCGGCGTGGTGGCCGCCTTCGCCGACGGCGAGCTGACCGTCCACCTGTCCTCCCAGGCCCCGCACCACGCCCGCGAACACCTGGCCGACGCGCTCGGGCTGTCCCACGACCGGGTCCGCGTCATCAGCCGCGACACCGGCGGCGGGTTCGGTGGCAAGGAGCACGTCTACCCGGACGAGGCGCTCGCCTGCCTGGCCGCGATGCGGCTGGGCCGGCCGGTGAGCTGGTCGGAGCCGCCGGGCGACCGGCTGTTCGCCACGCTGCCCGCCCGGCAGGGCGTGCACAGGGGACGGCTCGCGCTCGACGGCGACGGGCGCTTCGTGGCCATGGACGTGGACGTGCTCGGCGACCTCGGCGCCCATCCGTCGAACGTGGGCGGCTCGACGTTCGCGGTCACCGCCACGCTGCTGCCGGGGCCGTACCGGTTCGACCGCTTCGCCGTACGGGTGCGCGGTGTCGTTACCACGACCACGCCGACCGGCTCCTACCGCGGTTTCGGCCAGCCGGAAGCCGCTCTGACCAGGGAGCGGCTGATCGACGAGGCGGCCCGCAGGCTCGGCCTGGACCCGGTCGAGCTGCGGCTGCGCAACATGCTGCGGCCGGAGGAGTTGCCGTACACGACACGCGTCTTCCAGACGTACGACTCCGGCGACTACCCGCACGCCCTGCGCACGCTGCGCGACCTCGTCCGTCCGGCCGAGAAGTCCATCGAGAGGAACGCGGGGAAGGACGACGGGCGCCGGCGCGGCGTGGGCTACTCCTGCCACGTGGAGAGCACCGGCATGGGGCCGTCGATGGACATGAAGGCCATCAACGCGGCGGCGGGCGGCTACGAGACGGCGATCCTGCGGATGGAGCAGGACGGGTCCGTGGTGGTGTCGTCCGGGGTGGTCTCCATGGGGCAGGGGATCGAGACGGCGCTGGCCCAGATCGCGGCCGACCGGGTGGGGGTGCCCATCGAGCGGGTGCGGGTGGTGCTGGGGGACACGGCGACGACGCCGTACTCGTCGATCGGGGCCATCGCCAGCCGCACGCTGGTGGTCGGCGGCGGCGCGCTCGCGCGGGCCGCCGGCCGGTTGCGGGCCAGGCTGCTGGCTCTGGCCGCGCACCGGCTGGAAGCCGACGCCGGCGACCTGGAGATCGCCGACGGGGCGGTACGGGTGCAGGGCGATCCGCGGGCGTCGCTGACGCTGCGCGAGCTGGCCACCTCGGCCTGGCGCGGCTGGGACTTGCCCGAGGGGTTCGCGCCCGGCCTTGAGGAACGGGTCAGCTACGACCCGGAGGGCTACACGTTCGCGTACGGGGCCCACGCGGCGGCCGTGGCCGTCGATCCCGAGACCGGCGCGGTCGAGGTGGAGCGTTACTGGGTGGTGAACGACGCCGGTGTGCTGGTCAACCCCACCGTGGTGGAGGGGCAACTCACGGGCGGCGTGGCCCAGGGCATCGGCCAGGCGCTGACCGAGGAGATCGGCTACACCGACGACGGGCAGCCGATCGCCGAATACCTGCCGCCGACCACGCGGGAGGTGCCCGGCATCGAGGTCGTGCTGCTGGAGACGCCGTCGCCGCTCACCCCTGGCGGGATGAAGGGCGTCGGGGAGGCCGGCACGATCGGGCCGCCGGCCGCCATCGCCAACGCGGTGGCCGCCGCGCTCTCGGAGATCGCCGACCGGGTCACCGACGTCCCCCTGACGCCGGCCGTCGTGTGGTCCCTGCTGCGAGCCTGACACCGCCGGGCCGCGGCGACCTCGCCGCGGGGCTCGTGCCGTGCGGCTCTCCGTCCGCGAGGCTCGTGTCGCGCGGCGACCTCGCTTCAGGGCTCGTGTCGTGCTGGGTCATGCCGGGCCGCCAGGGCCGATGAGATCTTCGATGGCCATGCCCGACTCCGACAGCGCCTGCTCCAGGGCCTTGCGGCCGGCGGGCACGGGCTCGGCGGGGCGGTGGTGTTCGCGTTTGCCGTCGATCTTGGACTTGTGCTCGTCAGGACTGCTCATGCGGGAGTCAGTACCCGGCCCGGCGCCGCCGTTTCGAGCGACCGGCAAAACAATGGCGATTTCTCGCCGAAGAATCGACCCAAAACGGCTTCCCGTACGTACATGTTTCGACGGCGATGTACGACAACCCCCGGGCAGGTCCTCTTGTTAAGCGAAACGCGCATCCGTTGCCCATCGGCACAGGAGACAGATGCCATGACCAGGCTGCGATCGACTCGGCGGAGCCGGATGCAGTACGCGTGGCCGCTGCACGACGACGTCAGGACAGTGGGGCGGGCACGAGCTGTCATTCGCACGGAATTGTCGCAACTCTCCCTTTCTTCCGAGGTCATGGACGACGCCGTTCTCATGGTGAGCGAATTGATCACTAATGCCCTCATGTACGGCGCCGAACCGTACGAACTCGGGCTGCACGTGGACGCCAGAGAGATCATGTGCGTGGTCGTGGACAGCAGCCCGCTGCTGCCCGCCCAGGCCCCCCACGACCTCGCGGCCGAGCACGGACGCGGCCTGCGCATCATCGCCAGGCTCTCCGACGGCTTCTACGGCTGCCACCCCCAGCGTTACGTCACCCGCCCCGACCTCGTCGGCAAGGCCACCTGGTTCGCGCTCCCCCGCCAGGGCACGGCGGGCAACGTCGTGCCGATCAGGGCCGGGGTCTGAGGGCCGCGCGGGCCCGGCTCAAGCGCGGCGCGTGGCCGCCCCCGTGACGGTGACCAGGACCAGCAGGCCCGCCAGCACACCCGTGAGCGCGCTGCCCCGGTAGACGTCGTCGAGCATGGCGTACGCCGGCCCGCCGCCCTGGTACACGATGCCGAGCACCGCGATGCCGAGCGCGTACCCGAGCTGCCTGACCGTGTTCACCGTGCCGGCCGCCATGCCGGCGCGTCCGGCCGGGGCGTGGGCCATGGCGGCGGCGCTGAGCGGGGGCACGGCCAGCCAGACGCCGACGCCCACGGTCATCAGGCCAGGCGTCAGCGCCGGCCAGCCCGACTCCGCGCCGAGCAGGCCCTGGAGGAACGAGCCCGCGCCGATCAGCAGCAGCCCGCCGCCGAGCGCGGCGCGCGGCGTCAGCGCCGGCAGCAGCCGGGAGGCGGCCACGGAGGTCACCAGCGAGGCGAGAGCCATCGGCGACAGCGCCAGCCCCGCCATCACGGGGCCGAGCCGCAGGTCCTGCTGCAGCCAGAGCGAGGTGAAGGCCAGGCAGGCGAACGCGGCCGCCGCCGCGCCGAGCGGCACCAGCGTCCGCGCCGCCGTCCAGCCGTGCTCGCCGCCCTCGATCAGCCCGTACGTGAGCCCGCCCAGCCCGTACGTGAGCCCGCCGGCCGCCAGCGTGAACGTGGCCATGCCGGCCCAGTCGAGCCACCACATGACCTCGCCGTTCCGCGCTCTGCCGCGGATCCTCGACTGGTTCACCGGCCTGCGCGGCGCGTGATAATCGAGGCGTGCCGCTGCCATCCAGGCGATCGTTCCTCCGGCTCGGCGGCGTGGGCGCGGCGGGGACGCTGGGGGCGCTGACGCCCGCGCGGGCCGCGCACACGCCGGACGTCACGTTCACGCTGCTGCCCCGCCGCTGGCGGGAGGTGGTGACGGGGCCGCCGGGCGATCCCGGGGCGCGGCCGTACCGCGAACTGGCGCGGGCCGCCGCCCGCTACCGCGACACGATGGCGCCGGGGCCGTCCTGGCTCTGGCCGGACGAGCGGTTCCCCTCGTTCACGGCCACGCCGCGGCGGCTGCGGGTCATGGCGCTGGCGTACGCGCTGGACGAGCGCCCTGAACTGGCCAGGGCGGTCGCCGAGGGCATGAGTCACTATGTCCGGCATGTCTACGCGGCCGGCGCCGAGCCCGCAGGCAACTGGTGGCACTGGCAGATCGGCGTGCCGAAGGCGCTGCTCGACGCGGCCGTGTCGACGGGGCTGACGGGGCAGGCGAGCGCCGAGCTGCGGGACGCGGTCGACCACTTCGTGCCGCTGAGCCGGCTCGCCTCCTACAGCGGCACCAGCACCGCCGCCAACCGGGTGGACCTGTGCCTGGTGACGCTGCTGCGGGCCATGCTCGACGACGACCACGAGCGGGCGCGGGCGGCCGTGGCCGCGCTGGCGCCGGTGTTCCGGACGGTCTCCGACGGCGACGGGTTCTACCGCGACGGGTCCTACATCCAGCACTCCTACGTGCCCTACCAGGGCGCTTACGGGGTGACGCTGCTGTCGGGGCTGGCCGCGCTGTACGCGGTGCTGCGCGGATCACCCTGGGAGCTCACCGACACGAACGTGTTCGGCACGGTCGAGCGGTCGTTCGCCCCCTTCGTCCGCGACGGCGCCTGCATGGACCTCGTCCGCGGTCGGTCGGTCGGCAGGAGGGCGTTCGGCGACCACGAGAGCGGGCGGGCCATCGCTGCCGCGGTCCTGTCGCTGGGGGAGAGCGCGCCTGCCGAGGTGCGGGCGCGCTGGCAGGCGATGGTGAAGGGCTGGGCGGTACGCGGCACCTACCGGCCGATGCTGCGGCACGCCGACCCCGCGCTGCACGCCCGCCTGACGGCGATCATGGACGACGACGCCGTGCCCGCGGCGCCCGAGCCGCTCGGGCACCGGCTGCTGCCCATGAGCGCCAGAGCCGTGCACAGGGCGCCGGGCTGGTGCGCGGCGCTCAGCATGGCCTCGCACCGGATCGGCCACTACGAGCACGGCAACGGCGAGAACCCGCGCGGCTGGCACACCGGTTCGGGGATGCTCTACTGGTGGGCCGAGGGCTCGGGCGACCAGTACTCCGACGCGTTCTGGCCGACCGTGGACCCCTACCGGCTGCCGGGCACGACCGTCTCCACCCGGCGGCTGCCCGACGGGGCCGGAGCGGGGTGGGGTGACACCCGTACGCCGTGGCGGTGGGTGGGCGGGGCGAGCGACGGCACGTACGCGGCCGTCGGCCAGCACCTCAGCGGGCTGGAGAGCACGATGGAGGCGTTCAAGTCGTGGTTCTTCCTCGACGACGCCGTCGTCTGCCTGGGCGCGGGCATCACGGCCGGCGACGGAGTGGCCGTCGAGACGATCGTGGACAACCGCAGGACGAGTGCCGCGCTCACCACGGGGGAGGGATGGGCGCACGTCGAGGGCCACGGCGGTTACCTCGTGCCGGGCCCGCAGGTCCTGCGCACGCTGCGGGACCGCCGCGCGGGCGGGGGAGTGAGCAGGGACTACACGACGCTCTGGCTGGATCACGGCGTCGATCCGCGCGACGCCGGCTACGCCTACACGCTGCTGCCCGGCGCGACGCTGCGGGAGACCCGATTACGCGCCGCCGACCCCGGACGGGTGCGCGTGCCGGCCAACACCGCGCGGGTGCAGGCCGTGCAGGTGCCAGCGCTGGGGCTGACGGCGGCCTGCTTCTGGAACGCGGGCACCGCCGGCGGCCTGACCGTCTCGGCCCCGTGCGCGGTGCTGCTGCGCGAGCGACCCGGCGCAAGCGCCATCGTGACCGTCGCCGATCCCCGCCGCGACCTGGGCGAACTGTCCGTCACGCTGCCCCGGCCGGTCGCCGCCGTGCTGGAAGGGGACGCGGTCGCGGCCGGGGGCGGGCTCAGGTTCGGGCGCCTGGCCGACCTGGAAGGCGCCTCCGTGACGGTTCGCGTGCGCCTCGCATGAGGGACGGGTCCCGGCGCGGTATGGCATCGCGGGTGGCCGGTGTTGCGCTGAGCGAGTAGATGCCCCGGACGAGCGGTTACGTGTGGAGGACCGATGAGTGGGATCAGGCGGGCACTGGTGCTGGGCGGCGGGGGACTCGCCGGGATCGCGTGGGAGACCGGCGTGCTGGCCGGGCTCGCGGACGGCGGGGCCGACGTCACGGACGCCGACCGGATCATCGGCACCTCGGCCGGCTCCACGGTGGCCGCCCAGGTCACCAGCGGCCTGACGCTGACCGAGCTGCTCGCCCGCCAGACCGACCCCGGTCTGCAGAACGCCGAGCTCCGGGCCGGCGTGCCGATGGAGGAGCTGTGGGCCACGTTCGAGCGCATCTCCGAGAGCTCGCTCGACGCCGTGGAGCAGCGGCGTGCGATCGGCGCGATGGCTCTGGCCGCCGCCACGGTCCCCGAGTCCGCGCGGCGCGAGGTGATCGAGGCGCGGCTGCCCGTGCACAAATGGCCCGAACGGGACCTGGTGATCGTGGCCGTGGACGCCGTCACCGGCGAGCCGCGGCTGTTCGACCCGGGCTCCGGGGTCGAGCTGGTGGACGCGGTGGCGGCAAGCTGCGCCGTTCCCGGCGTGTGGCCGTGCGTCACCATCGACGGGGCCCGGTACATGGACGGCGGCATCCGCACGATGGTCAACGCCGACCTGGCGGCCGGGTTCGATCGCGTCGTGGTGCTCGCTCCCATGCCCGAGCCGGAGGAGCCGTCGTGGGGGCGGCTCTCGGGCACGGTCGAGGTGATCGAGCCGGACGAGGCCGCGCTGGCCGCGTTCGGCGCCGACGCGCTGGACCCGTCGTCCCGCACGCCGAGCGCCGAAGCCGGCTACGCCCAGGGCCGCGCCGCCGCGACTCGCGTCGCGGAGATCTGGCGCTGACCTCAGGCGCTGACCCCAGGCGCTGACCTCAGGCGCTGACCCCAGGCGCTGACGTCAGGCACTGTCACGCTTGCAGGGCGAAGAGGTGCCACGTCTCGCCCGGGGCCAGCCCTGCCAGCTCGCGCCCGCACTCGCGCAGCGACTGCGGGCCCGAGGTGATGTGCTGGGTGCCCGCGTGCACGTCCCTGAACAGCCGCTGGATCAGCCCGTCGCGCAGCGCCGAGGTGCCGCCCGAGGCGTAGACGAAGTCGGCCACCTCGGCCAGCGTCCAGGTCAAGTGGTTGAGCGCGAGCCGCACCATCGTCTCCTGCCGCACGTCGAGCCGCCCGCCCGCGGCCAGCGTGCGCTCGGCGTCGTCCCACGTCTCGTGCACCAGCGCCTTCGCCGCCCGGAACCGCGCCTCCGCGCGGGCGAAGTCGGTGTGGAAGGCGTCACTGCTCGCGATCTGGCCCGGCCGCCCCGCGCGGGTCCCCACGTGCCTGGCCAGCTCGTCGAGCAGCCTCCGTCCGACGCCGAGCGCCCAGGAGGAGTGGCAGATCAGCGCCTGGTCGAGCAGCCCGAGCCGGTAGATCGCGCCGCCGCGCAGGGGCTCGTTCAGGTCGAAGACGTGGCTGCGCGCCTCCGGTACGAAGACGCCGTCGATGGCGTAGTCGATGCTGCCCGTGGCGCGCAGGCCGAGGACGTCCCAGTTGCCGAGCTGCTTGACCTCGTCGATGGGGGTGATGAAGATCCGTCCCTCGTCGGTGCCCTCGATGACGCCCAGGCTGTGGGAGTACTGGGCGTGCAGCATGCCGGAGGCGAAGCCCCACTGCCCGCTGAGGCGGAAGCCTCCGTCCTCCCGGACGGCGACGCCCGGCCGGGTGCCCTGGCCCGCGATGAGCGGCATCCGCGGGCCCGCGTACATCCGTTCGACGGCGTCGTCGCCCAGGTACGCGCCGCCCGTGCCGTTCGCCAGGCTGGCCGCCATGACCACCCAGCCGGTCGAGGGGTCGGCGTAGGAGAGCTCCGCGAGCACGTCCAGCAGTTCCCTGGGCGAGAGCTCGGCGCCGCCCAGCGGGGCCGGCACCCACATGCCGAACATCCCGGCCTCGTGCAGGGCGTCCACGACGGGGTCGGTGAGCCTGCCCTGGGCCTCCGCCCGCCCGGCCTCCCGGTCGATCAGCGCGCGCAGGTCGCGGGCCCGCTCCAGCAGCGCGGTACCGGCGGTGTTCAGTCGTGGTGTGTCACTCATTTCCGGTACTCCTGTTCGCGATCGTCGGTGCTTTTACCTCTTCCGTCAGATCACGTAAACGCCGGGTTGTCCAGTGCTGGGCGGGGGTTCGATGCGGACCCGGTGCCCCCAGGGGCGGGTCAGGGACGTTCTCAGGGACCTCCCCGACGCCCGCGCCGCCCGCGATGCCGCAGAATCGGGGGACATGAGGATGAAGCGTGTGGCCACGATCGCGGGTCTGCTGGGCGTGGCGGTGGCGCTGACGGGGTGCGGGATCGGCGGTCCGGCGGAGCGGGACACCGTCGCGTACGACGTCGCCGACAAGGTGGCGGCTCTCCAGGTGGAGACCGACTCCGGCTCGATCGAGGTGGTGGAGTCGCAGCGGCAGGGCATCCACGTGACCGAGGTGCTGAGCTGGCGCAAGAACAAGCCGGAGACCAGCCACCAGGTGCGGGGTGACACGCTCGCCCTGAGCTTCGACTGCCCCTCCACATGGGGGTGGGGGGCCGCGGGCACGTCCTGCGACGTGAGCTACAAGGTCGAGGTGCCCAAGGGGCTGCGGGTCAAGGTCACCTCCGACTCCGGCGCCCTGACGCTGACCGGCCTGTCCGGCGAGCTGGACGCCCGATCCGACTCGGGGGCGATCGAGGCCGGAGGACTGTCCGCCAGGCAGGTCGCCGCGAAGACCGATTCCGGCGCGGTCGGGCTCAAGTTCACCGGTGCGCCCGACAAGGTCACCACCGCCACGGACTCGGCCCGGATCTCGGTCCACGTGCCGGAGGGGCCGTACAAGGTGGTCGCCACGACCGACTCGGGCGGCAAGAACATCAGAGCCTCCGTCGACGACTCGGCGCCCCGCCTGATCGAGCTGACCAGCGACTCGGGTGACCTGGAAGTCGTCTCTCCCTGACCGTCCGGACGAGCGTGGCGGGTGCGGGACCGATCTCGGTCCCGCACCCGCTCGCGTTCAGTTCTGACGCGCCGGCTCCGCGGGCGGGCGGTAGCCGAGGCGGCCACGGGTCGCGGCGAGCACCAGGATCGCCGCCGCGGTGCCGGCCAGCAGGGTGACGCGGGACGCCTGCTCGGGCGTGGCGAGCGTCGGGAACACCTCCGAGTAGGCGATCGACATGAAGTTGTTGACGCTGACGTGCAGCAGCATGATCAGGGGGAGGCTCTGGCCGGTCCGGTTGAACACCCAGGTGACGACCACGCTGAAGACGCAGGCGAAGGCGACGAACTCGGCGATCCGCAGCCAGGTGACGTCCGGCCATCCGCCCCACTCGCTCAGGAACAGCGGCAGGTGCCAGACGCCCCACAGCGGGCCGAGGATGACGGTGGCGCCCAGCGGGCCGAACTTGCGCTGCATGCGGGCCAGGGCGAAGTCACGCCAGCCCGGCTCCTCCGCCAGACCTGTGGTGACCATCTGGAGCAGCAGGCCAGGCACGTACGCCACCAGCACGGCGACGGACGGCATGCTGATCTTCTCGTCGGAGAGCGCGAGACCGGTGACGACGATGGCGGCGGGGACGCCGAGCGCGGTCACCAGGTACCAGACCCAGCCGACCCGCCACTGGGTCATCCGCCCGATCCACCGGCGCACGCCCTCCTTGCCCTCCGTGACCCTGGTCACCAGGTAGGCGGAGAAGATGGGGCCGAGGTAGGCGCCGGGGAGCACGCCGAGCAGTTGCGAGGTGCCGAGGAACTCGGGGAAGCCGAAGTTCAGCACGCCGAGGCCGTTCGTGGACAGGACGTACGGCACCCAGGCGACCCAGCTCAGCAGGTTGGCCAGGACGAAGAAGCTGACCAGCGGACGCCGGCGGATGAAACCCCCGAGTCCGGCCTGCCCCGGATGCTGCTCGGCCTCCGGCCGGCTGTCGACTGTCATTTCTCTCTCTCCTTGGGGAGCGCTTGACTGACAGTGATCAGCACATCAGCGGAGGACACTCCGGGTCGTTCCCGCGTACGGGCCAACGGGGGTACAGCCAGGGGTACCGCCCGGCTCCTCAGCGACGGCCAGGAATGCCTTCTGGGCAGGTCAACACTCGGAAATACGGCACCGTTCGTCAGGGTGTGCGGGCGGATGTCTCCATAACGTCGGTGCCATGAAGATCGACGTGGTGCTGCCCTGCCTCGACGAGGCGGCCGCCCTGCCGTGGGTGCTCGGGCGGATGCCGGACGGCTTCCATCCGATCGTCGTGGACAACGGCTCGACCGACGGCTCCGCGCGGATCGCGGCCGAGCTCGGCGCGACGGTGGTGCGCGAGCCCCGGCCCGGGTTCGGCGCCGCCTGCCACGCGGGCCTCGCGGCCGCGATGTCGGACGTCGTGTGCTTCATGGACGCCGACGCGTCGCTCGATCCCGAGCAGTTGCCCCGGGTGTGCGATCCCGTGGTGGCGGGGGAGGCCGATCTGATTCTGGGCCGCCGGGTCCTGAAGCCGGGGGCGTCGTGGCCGGTGCACGCCCGGCTCGGCAACGCCGTACTGGCCAGGGGGCTGCACCGCCGTACCGGGGTGCGGCTGCGCGACCTGGGGCCGATGCGGGCCTGCGAGCGCCTGCCGCTGCTCGCGCTCGGGCTGGTGGACCGGCGCTTCGGCTACCCGCTGGAGATGCTGCTGCGGGCCGGGGCGGCGGGCTGGCGCATCGGCGAGACCGACGTCGACTACCTGCCCCGCCAGGGCCGATCCAAGGTGACCGGTACGGTACGCGGCACGCTGCGGGCGGTCGGTGACATGCGCCGCGTCATGCTCCGCCAGAACGGGACCGCGTGAACGCGGCTCGTGAAGACGGTGTCGTCCACGGACAGATCATCGTGATCGCCAAGGAGCCCCTGCCAGGGAGGGTGAAGACGCGGCTCGTGCCGCCGCTCACCCCCGAAGAGGCCGCCGGGCTGGCCCGCGCCGCGCTGGAGGACACGCTGCGCACCGTCGCCCGGGTGCCGGCCGCCGGCCGGGTGCTCGCGCTCGACGGCGCCCCCGGCCCCTGGCTTCCTCCAGGCTTCACCGTGGTGGCGCAGCGAGGCGGCGGTCTGGACGAACGGCTGGCCGCGGCCTTCGAGGACACTCACCGGCTGCGGCCGGCGCCCACGGTGCTCATCGGCATGGACACCCCGCAGGTCACCGCCGCCCTGCTGGCCGACGCCCTGGGGTTGCTCGGCGGCCACGACGCGGTGTTCGGCCCCGCGAGCGACGGCGGCTTCTGGCTGCTCGGGCTCCGCGATCCCGACCCGGCACTGCTGGTCGGAGTGCCGATGTCGACGCCGTCCACCGGAGAGACCCTGTCGCGCAGACTGAAGGAGGCCGGGATGAGCGTCGCCACGCTGCAGTCCCTGACCGACGTGGACACCATGGCGGACGCGGTCGAGGTGGCGGCGCTCGTCCCCGGGTCCCGCTACGCCGCCGCGCTGGCCGGGCTGGGGGTGCCGCGATGAGGGTGCTGGTGACGGGTGCGGCCGGGTTCATCGGAAGCCACGTGGTCGAGGCGCTGGAGGCGCGGGGCCACGAGGTGACCGCCTTCGACCTGCGGCACGGCGACGACGTACGCGACGCCGCCGCGCTCGCCCGGCCACTGGCGGCCGCCGACGCGGTCGTGCACCAGGCGGCCAAGGTCGGGCTCGGCGTCGACGTGGCCGACCTGCCCGACTACGCCTCGGCCAACGTGTACGGCACGGCGGTGCTGCTGGCCGCGATGGCCCGCCACGACGTGGGACGGCTCGTGCTGGCCTCCTCCATGGTGGTCTACGGCGAAGGCGCCTACGACTGCGCCGGGCACGGCCGGGTCCGCCCCGGCCCCCGTGCCGCCGAGGACCTGTCGAAGGGCTCCTTCGAGCCGCGCTGTCCCCGCTGCGGCGCGGACGTGCTCCCGGCCGCCATCGACGAGGACGCGCGGCCCGACCCGCGCAACGCCTACGCCACCACCAAGCTCGCGCAGGAGCATCTCGCCGCCAACTGGGCCCGCGAGACCGGCGGCACCGCCGTCGCCCTGCGCTACCACAACGTGTACGGGCCCAGGATGCCGCGGGACACCCCGTACTCGGGCGTGGCGGCGATCTTCCGGTCCGCGCTGGAGGCGGGGCGGGCGCCGCGCGTGTTCGAGGACGGGGGCCAGCGACGCGACTTCGTCCACGTCCGTGACGTCGCCGACGCGAACGTGGCCGCCCTGACCGGTGGCACGCCGGGAACGCTGGCCGCCTACAACATCGCCGGCGGGCACCCGCACACCGTGGGCGAGCTGGCCGCGGCCCTGTCGGCGCAGCACGGGGGCCCGGAGCCGGTCGTCACCGGGGAGTACCGGCTGGGCGACGTCCGCCACATCGTGGCCGCGCCGGACCGGGCCAGGGCCGAGCTGGGCTTTCACGCACGCATCGGCTTCACCGAGGGAATGAAGGAGTTCGCCACCGCCCCCTTGGCCTGACCGGCCGCGCCACCGGAGAGGGGTTTCCACGAGACGCGGTGAGAGAAGATGACGCTCGACGGCGCGGCCCGCCGCCGGGTCGCCGGGACGGTCGTGCTGCTGTTCGCCCTGGTCGGCGCGCTCGTGCTGACGATGAGCGCCGGTCACCCCGCTGAGCGCGCGAGCCTGCTTCGCTGGTACGCGTTGTCCTGGGCGCTGTTCGCGGCGGCGGTGTGGACGCTGCGCAGGGTGCCGGCTCGTCAGGCGGCGTTCCTGGTGATCGCCGGAGCGGCTGCGGTGACCGCCACGGGCCTGCTCGCCCCGCCGACGACCAGCACCGATTCCTACCGGTATGTCTGGGACGGCCGGGTGCAGGCGGCGGGCGTCTCCCCTTACGCCCACGCGCCCGCCGATCCCGCGCTCATCCCGCTGCGCGACCGCTGGCTCTTCCCCGAGGGCGTGGACTGCGACTTCCCGTACCGCTACGCCGTCCGCTCGGGCCCGGCCGCTCGCACGTGCACGCTGATCAACCGGCCCGACGTGCACACGATCTACCCGCCGCTGGCCGAGCTGTACTTCCTGGTCGTGCACCGGCTCTCGCCGGAAGGCGCACGGTGCGAACCCTTCCAGATCGGCGGGGCGCTGCTGGCGTTCGGGACCTCTATGGTCCTGCTGGCGGCGGTCAGGCGAAGGGCCGCGTGCTGGGCGTGGTGTCCCGCCGTTCCGCTGGAGGCGGTCAACAACGCCCACGTCGACATCCTCGGCGTGCTGCTCACCGTCGCCGCCATGGCCGTGCTGAGTCGGCACAGGATCTGGGGCGGCCTGCTGCTCGGCGGGGCGGTCGCGGTCAAGTTCCTGCCCGCGCTGACCCTGCCAGGAGCCCTCTCCGCGCGGCGGCGGGTGCTCGGCGCGTTGGCCGTGGTCGGGCCCGCCGTTCTCGTCGTGGCGCTCGCCTATCTGCCGTACGTGCTCGCCTCCCGCGCCTCTGTCCTCGGCTACCTCTTCGGCTACCTGGACGAGGAGGGGTACGACGACACGGACACCGGCGGCGGCGCCAGGTACGCGCTGTTGCGGCTGGTCCTGCCCGGCGCGGCGGCGCTGCCCGCGGCCCTCGTGCTGCTCGCGGTCGCGGCCGTGCTCGTGCTGCGCCGGGATGACACCGACCGGCCGTGGCACGGGGCCCTGGTGGTGACCGGGGTCGCGTTCCTGCTGTTCACGCCCGGCTACTCCTGGTACGCCCTGCTGATCGTCGCGCTCGCCGCCTTCGACGGGCGGTGGGAGTGGCTCGGCATCCCGCTGGCGGGCGCCGCCGCGTACCTGGGCGTCCACGAGCACGTCGGCACGGCCGCCTACGCGGTCGCCGCCCTGGGGGTGGTCACGGGCTCCGTCGTACGGGCGAGGCGGGTTTGCCCCGCTCTCTCGCTGCCGGAACGGTCATGACAGGACGGCGAACCAGCGCTTGGCGGCGTTCCAGTGTTCGGTGGTGGGGAATCCGCAGCGGGCGGCGAGCGGGGCGATGTCGTCGGCGGAGACGGTCGCCCAGGCGAACCAGTCGCCGGTACGGCCGTCGTGGCGCAGCCGTACCCGGTCCACCGTGCTCTTCGAGCCGGGCGGGCGTACTTCGGCGATGACCGTTCCGCCCGGTCTGAGCAGTTGCCGCAGGCGCGTGAGCAGCGCCACCGGATCGCCGCCGATGCCGATGTTGCCGTCCGTCAGGAGGGCCTCCGCCCACCGCCCCGTGCCGGGAAGGGGGTCGAAGACGCAGCGCAGCAGGGCCGGGCCGCCCGCGCGGCGGGTCAGTTCGACGGCGAGGGGCGTGACGTCGATGCCGAGGGCCGGGATGCCCCTGCGGGTGAGCGCCACGGTCAGCCGGCCGGGGCCCGAGCCGACGTCCAGCGTGGGGCCGCCGCACCGGGCCAGGACGTCCTCGTCGCCCTCGATCGGGCGCAGCCAGCGCTCGGCGGCCAGCGGCCGGACGCGGCCGTCGGCGTACTCGATCTCCACGTGCCCGCCGCGCAGGCCGTGCTCGTAGACCGCGCTGCAGGACCGCCAGTCCGACAGCGTCGCGGGATCGCCGATCGTGCCGCCGCTCAACGACCCGGCCGTCCCGCGGCCCAGCGTCGTACCGCGTAGATCAGGCCCGAGACGACGAAGAGCACCACGGTGATCCACAACCACCGCGCCAGGTAGGGGGAGGTGCTCAGCCCGACCGCGCCCACGTAGTTGCGCTCGGCGCCGCGCAGGACGAGCGGGAACCACACGAGCAGCAGCAGGCAGGACAGCGCGGCCGGCACCCGCACGTGGTTGATCAACGGGGGCCGCCCGTCCGGCCGTGCCCGGAGCCTGGAAGGGGAGCGGAGCACGGCGTCGGCCGTCGAGTACAGCGGCCACAGCACCAGATCGTGGAAGACGGCGGCGCCGACGAACCACACGGCGAACCCCAGCCAGATGCCGGCCCCCACCACCCGGGTGACGGCGTAACCGGCGACCACGAAACAGGCCACCAGCCCCAGCAGATGCCAGGGCCCGGCCCCGTAGACCCTCGCCCACCGGCCCGCCCCAGGTCCGCTCGTCCCCTGGCCCGCCGCTCGACCCGCCCACCGGCCGGCGTCCCGGTTCACCGGGGCTCCCGGCGGAACTCCAGTTCCCGCACCCACTTGGTGTTGTGCACACCCGGGGCGTTCGGCACGATGATCCGCGCGGGGAACCCGTGGTCGAGGGACAGGTCGGCGCCGTTCACCCGCAGCGCCAGCAGCGAACGGGGGTCGGACACCTGGCCGGCGCTGAGCGAGGCCTGGCCGAAGTAGCCCACGCGCTGCACCGACCTGGCTGTGACCTCCGCCGCCCCGGGCGGGATCCCGGCCAGCCGGGCCAGGTCCGCCAGCCGTACGCCGGTCCAGACCTGCTCGGTCGACCAGCCCTCCACACAGGCGATCGGCAGCGCGTACGTGTGCAGCGGCAGCGCCAGCAGATCCGCCCTGGTCAGCAGCGCCCGCCCGGCACCTATGAGCACCAGCCGCCACGCGTCACCGGTGTCCGCCTCGGTGACGCCGAGGCTCGCCGCCGTCTTGTTGACCTGGAAGTCGTTGGGCCCCGTCCCGTACTCGCGCCCGTGCGGCGCCAGCAACGCCGTGCGCCGCAGCGGCCCGTCGAGCGTCTGCCCGGCCGACAGGCTGATCATCAGCGCCGAGCCGCCGCCGACGAACGCCAGCAGGCCGCGCCGCGACATGGTGGGCGGCGCCGGGTCCACCGGCACCAGGCCGTCGGGGTCGGGCGGCTCGGGCCGCGTGCCGGCCAGGCCCGTCCGCAGCTCGCGGCGCGGGTCCCTGGACCGCACCGCGCGGATCGCGGCCGGCAGCCGTACGGCCACGTGCACGGCCAGCGCCGCCAGGAAGATCCACGCCCCGTACAGGTGCGCGGGGTAGAAGGAGAAGGGGAAGACGTAGAAGAGCTGGATGTTGAGTATCCCGGTGGCGAACTGGAACCCGGCGCCGCCCACCAGGAGCAGCAGGCTGACGCGCTCGACGGCCTGGGCGAGCGAGCGCGCCGGCGGCCAGTCGAACAGCTTGGGGATCACCGACCACAGCTTGGCCAGCAGCACCGGCACCAGCGTCAGGCCCAGGATGACGTGGGCGCCCTGGGTGACCCGGTACAGCCAGGCCGGGCTCGTCGGCCAGTCGAACAGGTAGAAGCCCAGCAGGCCCTTGCCCGGGGTCGTGTCGTTGCCGGGCAGCCGGGGGTCGTACGCGGCGTACGACAGCAGACCGGTGAGCGCGACGACGGTCAAACCGGCGAGCAGGACCAGGCCGAGCACCGACGTGAGCCAGGGACCGCGCAGCGGGCTGCGCCAGAAGCCCGGACGAAAGGGTCCGGGTGGGTTGCGCCAGAATCCGGGACGAAACGGTCCGGGCGGTCCGCCTCCCGCCCGGCTCCGCGCGGCGGACGCGTGCCGCTCATGAGCGCGCCCGGATGGCGTATCCGGCACAGATCCCCCCGAAGCCGTTGTCGAATGCTGGATGTCTTTACCGCAAACGGCGCGCTCAAAGTAGGGCGAGGGTAAGCATTCCGCCACGCTCTGGCGTACGGCCCTTCACAGCGTGGGGAGCGAGGTACGGCGCCTTTGTCCCCCGTGCGAGCTATCCCCGAATGTCCACCCTGCGGGGACGACCCGTGGTGCGCCGGTTCCCTAGCGTTGTCGACGTGACGACAGCGGTTCGAGCCGCTTCCCGCCACCGCCGGTGCGAATCCGCCCGGCGCCGATGAGCTACCTGGGAGAACGCCATGCTCCGCACGTTCAAGGCATCCGCTGCGGCCGTCCTGTGCTGCACCGTCGTCGGCGTGGGGATCGCTGGCGCACCGGCCGCCTCGGCGGACGAATGGGACCCCTTCGCGAAGACCGACGCCGAGAGCTGGGACCCCTTCGCCGGGCGCAAGGCCGACCCGTTCGTCGGCACCAAGAAGATCAAGGTCGAGGGCAAGCAGGTGAACGTGTCCTGCGCGGGCCGCCAGGGGCGGGGCGAGCCGGTCGTGGTGCTGCTGCACGGCGCCGGTGACGGGGTGGAGAAGCTGGCGGCGCTGCAGAAGACGCTGAGCGGCAGGAACCGGGTCTGCTCCTACGACCGGCTCGGCGCCGGGGCGAGCGACCAGCCCGACGGCCCGCAGAGCTTCGCGAGCACCGGGAAGATCCTGTCCGGGGTGCTCGACCGGATCGCCGGTGACGCGCCGGTCGTGCTGGCGGGGCACTCGCTGGGCGGGCTGATCGCCGCCAGGTACGCCCCCGAGCACCGCGACCGGGTCAAGGGCCTGGTGCTGATGGACGCCACCCCGTCCACCATGATCGCCGACCTCAAGAGGGCCATCCCGGCCTCCGCCACGGGCCCGGCCGCCGAACTGCGCGCCCAGAACCTGGCCATCTTCTCGGGGCAGAACCCGGAGAAGCTGGTCATCCCCGACGGCAGGGTCCGTTCGGCCGGCCGGATCCCGGTCGAGGTGCTCAAGCACGGCAAGCAGTACCTCGCCGCCATCCCCACGTACGGGCCGAAGCTGGAGCGGGCCTGGTCCGCGGGCCAGCGCGCCTGGCTGAAGCTGTCCACCCGCAGCAGGCTGACCACGGCCACGAAGAGCGAGCACTACATCTACGTCGACCAGCCCGAGGTCGCCGTCAAGGCCATCCAGCGCGTCGCCGCCCAGGCCACCCGCCACCGCTGACCGGGCGCGGGCCGCATCCCCCAGACCGCCGCCGCAGGGCCGCCCCCTGCGGCGGCTCTCGCCGTTACGCTCCCGCGCCGGCGATGTCGCCGCTCGTGACGACGACTGCGATCACGTACGGCGTCACGTACTCCCAGAAACCGGCAGGAACAGGCCGGCGAGGTCGTCGAAGGCGATCAGGAGGACGGCGCCGACCAGCCCGGCCGGCACCGCCAGGGCGAGCCCGGCCCCGGTCACGGGCCCGCCGATGAACGCCAGCGCCACCGTACCCACCCCGACCACGAGCAGCAGCAGCCCGTTCCGGACCAGATGCACGGGACCGAGCGGCGTCACCGACGCGCCGAAGCACCGGCACGGCTCGCGCCGCCCCCCGCGCAGGGAGAAGGCGATCCACGCGGAGAACGCGACCAGCAGCCCCCCGCCGGCGGCCAGCCCCGCCCACGGAAGCACGGCCAGGCCGGCCGCCGCGACGACCTCCACGACCGCCGTCGCCAGCGCGACGGGGAGCCGGATCGGGCCGGGCAGAGCCCCCAGCGTGGCGGCGAAGGACCGCAGCGCGGCACGGCTGCGCAGCTTCGCGTACGCGGACACGACGAAGACCGTGGCGAGCAGGACCTGACACGCCACCAGCACGTGAACCATGACCTCAGATGCTCTCCCGGCCCGCTAGCGCGCCACTAGCGCGGCCCGGGTAATACGTTGGGCGTTCCAACCCCGAGTCCCCCGGCGGAGTTGTTCACGTACATGGACCGATACGAGGGGTTCCATGAGTTCGTGCACGCCCGGCAGCAGTCGCTGATGCGGACCGCGTACCTGCTCACCGGAGACCCCCACCTCGCCGAGGACCTGTTGCAGACGGTCTTCACCCGGGTCGCCTCCCACTGGGCGAAACTCGCCAAGGGCGGCAACCCCGAGGCCTACGCTCGCAAGGCCCTGGTGAACCAGACGATCTCGTGGCGCAGGCGCAAGCGGGCCGAGCTGCCGGGAGCCGAGCTCCCCGAGCCGGCCACGCCGGGGCAGCCGCACGACGAGGCGACCGTACGCCGGCTGGCCCTCCGCGACGCGCTGGCCAAGCTCACGCCGAAGCAGCGCGCGGTGATCGTGCTGCGCTTCTACGAGGACCGCTCGGAGCGGGAGACCGCCCGGCTCATGGGCGTCTCGATCGGCACCGTCAAGAGCCAGACCAGCTACGCGCTGGCCAAGCTGCGCGGGCTCACCCCCGAGGAGGTGTACCGATGAACGACATGTTGCGCGAGGACCTGCACGCGCTGGCCGAGCAGGCGCCCACCGTCGATCTGGCGGCGCGGGCGGTGCGGGGCGCGCGCAGGAGGCGCACGACCCGGCTGGCCGTGCTGACCGGCGCCGTGCTGACCTGCCTGGCCGTGGTGGGAGGCGGAGTCATGTCGGCGTGGCTTCGTCCGGCGCCCCCGATCGTGATGGCGCCGCCCGAGACGAACGTGCTGCCGCTGCCCGCCGACGGGGTCGAGCCGGTGCAGTACGCCTACCGGGCGGCCTGCTCCAGCGACCCCTGCGGGAAGACCCCCTGGCGGATCGTGACGAACCAGGGCGAAATCTACCGGCTCGGCGACGACCTGGCCGGGCCGTTGCAGGTCACGGCGGACGGCCGCAGGATCGCGTACTACAGCACGAAACACGGCCGGATCATCGTCCGCGACCTGGCGAGCGGCAAGACGTGGCGGTCGCCGCTGAAGCAGCCCGAGGAGGACTTCGAGGTCGAGTACGCGCTGCGCCTGTCGCCCGATGGGCTGCGGTTCATCGTGTCAGGATGGGGCGGCCGGCGAGAGCCGAACAAGCTGGTGGACGTGCGCCGCGGCACGGTGACCGACCTGGCCCGCGGATGGTGGCCGGTGAGCGTGGCGAACGGTTCCGGCCCCGTGGTGCTGGCCAAGCCGTACGACGACACCAGCCAGGTGTGGGTGCTCGGCCACGACCCGATCACCATCCCCGACTTCACCTACCACTACAGCGCCCTGGCGCCCGACGGACGCACGCTGGCCAGGGTGGGGCAGACCTACGACCGGGACCGGCGGCCGATGGTGCGGCCGGACGGATCCATCGTGACCATCGACGCCACGCGGGGCGGCCAGGAGCGCCGTATACCGGTCTCCGGGCTGCCGGAAGGGCAGTACGCCGCGCGGCTGGGCGGCTGGCTGAGCGCCACGGAGGTGACCCTCATGGCCGTCGCCGAGCCTGTGAACGTCACCTGGGGCGGTGCCAGGCGCCCGAGCCGGGGCGCCGTGGTGGTCTACGCGGTGGACGTGCGGACGGGCGCGAGCCGGGAGCTGTTCGCGCTGCCCCAGGACGTCGCCTTCTTGGTGCCGGGGCTGGTGTAGCCCCCCGCCAGTGGACTGACGGGCCCGCCATCCCCCGTACGAGCTACCGGGCGAAGCCCGTCACAGGGGGATGGCAGGTCAAACCCCGATCTCTAGTGTTTTTCTCACCGCGGAAACGCCGCGGAGACCTGATCGAGAGGAACACGATCGTGGCGTCCACGGAGCACCAGGAGACCCATCCGCAGGCCGGCCTGTCCACGACCCGGCGCCGGCTGCGTACCTTCCGCTTTCCCGTCCTGCTGGTCGCGCTGTTCGCCGTGATGACGGTGATCGCCGGGATCAACCAGCTCGTCGCGCCCGTCCCGGTGCTGGCACTGCCGGTGGGCGTCGGCCTGGCCGTCGCGGCGGTCGTCGCCTACCGCCGCCTCTCCGGCGCCGTCGAGCTCCGCCAGGACATCCCCGAACTGGACAAGGCGGACCGGCGGACCCGGCTGCGGCAGGGGACGCTGCTCGGGTTCGGGCTGTTCACCGGGCTGATGGCGCTGATCGCGGTGTTCGGCGGCTGGCAGGCCGTCTCCTGGGGCTCCTTCGGCGGCCTCCTCGGCGCCGCGGGCATGATGGCGAGCGTCGCCGTCGCCGAGGAGCTGCTGTTCCGCGGGGTCCTGTTCCGGATCATGGAGGAACGGCTCGGCACCGTGATCTCGCTGGTCGTGTCCATGCTGCTGTTCGGCGCGACCCACCTGGTGAACGTCAACGCCACGCCGTGGGGTGTGCTGTCCATCGCCCTGACCGGCGGAGCCATGACGACCGCCGCGTACGTCGCCACCCGCTCGCTGTGGCTGCCCATCGCCCTGCACTTCGCCTGGAACTTCACCCATGTCGGGATCTTCGGGGTCACGCTCTCCGGTTCGGACGCCCCGGTCCACGGCCTGCTGAACGTCACGCTGACCGGCCCGTCCGCGCTGACCGGCGGTATCTTCGGCCCCGAGGCCAGCCTGCTCGCCCTGGTGGTCTGCCTGGTCCCCACGATCGTGCTGCTGCGGCGGGCCAAGCGCGCCGGCCAGATCCGGCCCCGCCGCCGTACCGGCTCCTCGTGAAGCGCGACCGATGCCCTTCGTGAGACACCGTTGGCGAAATAGATCATGAAGCGGCGGCCCCGTGATCACATCCGTGATCACGGGGCCGCCGGCGTTCAAGGAGCTGACTTTCGTAGGGGGTGCCGGGTGACGATCGGCAGCTGAGTCGGATCCCGCCCTGCTCACCCTCACCTACGCGATCTTCGCGCTGGGGGCGGGGATGGGCGCCTCCATCCCCGGCGTGCTGGTCACCGGCCTGCTCCGCGTGGCCTTGGTCCCGCTGGGCGTGCGGATGCTGCGGGACCGGACGACGGCCCCGGCCGGACGTCCGAAGGTGTTGAGCTGGTGAAAACCCGGGGGCGTCAGCCGGGTGCGACGGCGCGCCGTACGGACTCCCTGAGCAGGTCGCGGCGCCGCTCGTGCACCTCGGCGGGCTCCTCGTCCGAGGCCGCGTAGACGTTGCTCACCGGCGACCAGGCCATGGACATCGCGATGACCAGCGCCATCAGATCGAACGGATCCCCCTGCCGCACCCGCCCCGCCGCCTGGGCCTCGGCGATGGCGCGCAGCTTGTGGTCGTCGAGGCGGTCGTGCTCCGCCACGAGGTGACCGGTCGGCCGGCGCTCCAGACGGGCCCAGGTGGCCAGCCGGATGAGATCAGGGCGGCGCAGGTATTCGTCGTAGAGGCGCACGGCCCAGTCGGCGAGGTCGGCGGCGTCGATGGGGACGACGTTGACGATCCGTTCCAGCGAAGCGAAGAAGATCGCATCGAAGAGCCGCTCCTTGTTGCCGAAGTAGCCGTAGAGCTGGGCCTTGTTGGTACGCGCCGCGGCCACGATCCGCTCGATGCGGGCCCCGGCGATGCCGTACTGGGCGAACTCCTGGGTGGCCACGTCGAGGATGCGCTGGTACGTCGCGGCGCCGCGCGCGGTCAGGGGCTGGTCCGCCATGGTCGTCCACGCTACCAGACAGAACAGTTTGTTTGCTTTCAGCGGCCGAGCGTGCCTACGATCCAATAAACCGAACAGTCTGTTTGAGGAGAACGTTGTGCGTACGACGACCGGATGGCGGCTGAACGGCCCGGCGACGCTGCGGCGCACCGAGCTGAAACGGCGCGACCTGCGCCCCGACGACCTCGCGGTCCGGATCGACTACTGCGGCGTCTGCCACAGCGACCTGCACGCGATCCGTCACCACGACAGCTCCGCCGGCGAGCCCCTGGTGCCGGGCCACGAGTTCACCGGCGTGGTGACCGAGACCGGGTCGGCGGTCACCCGCTTCGCCCCCGGCGACCCCGTCGCGGTCGGCAACATCGTCGACTCGTGCGGCGAGTGCGCCATGTGCCGGGCGGGCCAGGAGAACTTCTGCCGCGCCTTCCCGACCCTCACCTACGGCGGCACCGACCGGCAGGACGGCTCCACCACGCTGGGCGGCTTCTCTCGCGAGTACGTCGTCCGCGAGGGCTTCGCCCACCCGCTTCCGCCTGGCCTCGACGCGGCCGCCGCCGCCCCGCTCCTCTGCGCCGGCGTCACCGTCTGGGAGCCCCTGCGCGCCCTGGGCGTGGGCCCGGGCAGCCGGGTCGCAGTGGCGGGGCTGGGCGGCCTCGGGCATCTCGCGGTCAGGATGGCCGTGGCACTCGGCGCCACGACCTCGGTCATCAGCCGTTCGGCCGGCAAGGCCGGCGACGCCCGCAGGCTCGGCGCTCAGGGGTTCGTCGTGTCCACCGACCCCGCTCAACTGGCCGCCGCGCGCGACACGTTCGACGTCGTGATCGACACCGTCTCGGCCCCCCACGACCTCGGCCCGTACCTGCGGCTGGTCGCCATGGACGGCACGCTCAGCCACCTCGGCCACCTGGGGCCGGTCACCGTGGACACCATGGACCTGCTCGTCGGGCGCAAGAAGCTCAGCTCCGCCGGCAGCGGCGGCCGCCCCGCGACCGCCGCCATGCTGGAGTTCTGCGCCGAGCACGGCATCACGGCCGAGATCGAGCTGCTGCCTTCGGCACGGGTGAACGAGGCCCTCGACCGGCTCGGCCGCAACGACGTCCGCTACCGCTTCGTCCTCGACCTGTCCGACCTGGACTGAGCGGACGGTCCGCCCGACCCGTGCGACATGGGCGGATCGTCCGGCCCGGTCACGAGGACGACTCTGTCACGAGGAGGACGCGGCGAGGTCGAGGGCGATGTCGGCGATCAGGTCCTCCTGGCCGCCGACCATGCCGCGCCGGCCCGCCTCGACGAGGATCGAGCGGGTGTCCAGGCCGTAGCGCGCCGCGGCCGCCTCGGCGTGGCGCAGGAAGCTCGAATAGACGCCGGCGTAGCCGAGGGTCAGCGTCTCGCGGTCGACGCGCACCTCGCGATCCTGCAGCGGCCTGACGAGGTCGTCGGCGGCGTCCATCAGCGGGAACAGGTCGCAGCCGTGATCGAGACCGAGCAGGTCGGCCACCGCGACGAACGCCTCGATGGGGCAGTTGCCGGCTCCGGCGCCCTGCCCGGCCAGGGAGGCGTCCACGCGGCAGGCGCCGTTCTCGACCGCGACCACGCTGTTGGCCACGCCCAGCCCCAGGTTGTGATGGGCGTGGATGCCGATCTGGGTCTCCGGCCGAAGAACGTCCCGGTACGCGCGGACCCGGTCCCGTACGCCGTCCATGGTGAGCCGCCCGCCCGAGTCGGTCACGTAGACGCAGTGCGCGCCGTAGGACTCCATGAGCCTGGCCTGCGCGGCGAGCTGGGCCGGCTCGGCCATGTGGGACATCATCAGGAAGCCGGCCACGTCCATGCCCAGCTCGCGGGCGGCACCGATGTGCTGGGCGGAGATGTCGGCCTCGGTGCAGTGCGTGGCGATCCGGACCGAGCGGATGCCGAGCCGGTGCGCCTGGCGCAGGTCGTGCAGGGTGCCGATGCCGGGCAGCAGCAGGGTGGTCGGCACGGCCCGCCGGGTGACGTCGCAGACCGCCTCGATCCACTCCCAGTCGGTGTGCGCGCCGACCCCGTAGTTGATGCTCGAACCGGACAGTCCGTCGCCGTGCGCGATCTCGATGGCGGCCACGCCCGCCGCGTCGAGCGCGGCGGCGATCGAGCGCGCCTGCTCGACGGTGTAGCGGTGCCGGATGGCGTGCATGCCGTCCCGCAGCGTCACGTCCTGGAGATAAAGGTCCGTGATCAGCTGGCCGGTCGAAGGCCGGTTCGTCGGCTGGTCCGTCATGAGCTGCTCTCCTTGCGGTGGGCGGCGATCCGCTCGGCGGTCCGCAGGGCGGCCGAGGTCATGATGTCCAGGTTGCCCGCGTAGGCGGGCAGGTAGTGCGCGGCACCCTCGACCTCCAGGAACACCGACACCTTGATCGCGCCGCCGGGCGCGCCGGCCGGGATCAGCCGGTGCAGCGGGTCGTCGGCGGCGACGGTCTCGAACTGCACCTTCTGCTTGAGCCGGTAGCCGGGCACGTACGCCTGCACCCGCCCCACCATCGCCTCGACCGACGCGGTGATCGCTTCGGCGTCGGCGTCGGAGACGAGGCAGTGGACGGTGTCACGCATGATCAGCGGCGGCTCGGCCGGGTTGAGCACGATGATCGCCTTGCCCCGCGCCGCGCCCCCGACCCGCTCGATCGCCGACGCCGTGGTCTCGGTGAACTCGTCGATGTTGGCCCGCGTGCCCGGCCCCGCCGAACGGGAGGAGATCGAGGCGACGATCTCGCCGTAGTGCACCGGGGTGACCGCGCCGACCGCCGCCACGATCGGGATCGTGGCCTGGCCGCCGCAGGTGACCATGTTGACGTTCGAGGCGTCCAGGTGCTCGTCCAGGTTGACCGGCGGCACGACGTACGGCCCGAGCGCCGCCGGGGTCAGGTCGATGACGGTGCGGCCCAGGGGGCGCAGGACCTCGTCGTGGCGGCGGTGCGCGCCGGCCGAGGTCGCGTCGAAGACGTACTCGACCTCGGCGAACTCGTCCAGCCGGACGAGGCCGTCCACGCCCTCGTGCGTCGTGGCGACCCTGAGGCGGCGCGCCCTGGCCAGCCCGTCGGACTGGGGGTCGATGCCGGCCATGGCGGCCAGGCCGAGCCGGTCCGACAGCCGCAGCACCTTGATCATGAGGTCGGTGCCGATGTTTCCCGAGCCGATGATCGCCACCTTGGCGAGCCCGCTCATGCCGCCTCCCCGAAGCGGGCGGTGACGGTGCCCAGGCCGGAGATGCGCGCGGTGAAGACGTCGCCGGGCACGGCGGGGACCATGGGGCCCAGGGCGCCGGTGAGGACGACGTCGCCTGCGCGCAGGGGTTCGCCGCGGCGGGCCAGCGTCGAGGCCAGCCAGGCCGCGGCGTTGAGCGGGTCGCCCAGGCAGTCGCGGCCGGTGCCTTCCGAGACCAGCTCAGCGCCCCGGTACATCCGCATCGAGACGTCCGCCGGTTCGACGTCCTCGATGGAAAGCTGGTCGTCGCCGAGGACGAACAGCCCGGAGGAGGCGTTGTCGGCGACCGTGTCGACGATCGTGATGTCCCAGCCGGCGATCCTGCTGTCCACGATCTCCAGCGCGGGCCGGACCGAGGCCGTCGCCGCACGCACGTCGGCCGGGGTGCAGCCGGGACCGGTCAGGTCGGCGCCCAGGATCAGCGCCACCTCCGCCTCGATCTTGGGCTGGAGCAGCCGCCCGGCCGGTACGGAGCCGCCGTCGGCCAGCGCCATGGAGGCGAACAGCGCCCCGAAGTCGGGCTGGTCCACCCCGAGCTGGCGCTGCACGGCCGGCGAGGTCAGGCCGATCTTGCGTCCGGTGAGGCGGTGGCCGGCCGCGAGCAGCCGCTCGTTGTTGAGCCGCTGGACGTCGTAGGCGGCGTCGACGTCGCCGTCGGCGAACAGGTCGCGGATCGGCGGGCACGGCGTGCCGGTGGCGGTCGCGGTGGCGAGCAGGTCCGCGGCCTTCTGGACGGTGGCGCTCATCGTGGCTCCCGGCGCGAGCGGGTCGAGGGCATCGGCGGACCTCCGAAGGGGTGGCTGTGAACGTCCCAGGTATAGGCGGCGGAGCGGGCGTGTGCCAAAGTTCGTTCCGTGCAACAGAACAGCCCACCTGTGAACATGCTGGACAAGGCCATGTCCATCCTGGACGTCTACCGCCCGGACGGCGGCTCGTTCCGCCTGACGGAACTCGCCGCCAGGGCAGGGCTGGCCAAGACCACGGCTTTCCGCCTGATCGGCGACCTCGTCCGGCTCGGCCTGCTGGAGCGCGACGGGGAGCGCTACCGGCTCGGCGGCACGCTGTTCGAGCTGGGCTCGCTCGTCCCGCGCCGGCACGACCTGCGCGAGAGCGCGCTGCCGTTCCTCCAGGACCTGTTCGAGAGCACCCGCCAGACCGTGCACTTCGGGATCCGCGACGATCGTGACGTCGTCTACCTGGAACGCATCCACGGTCACGACGCCGTCCCCCTGCCGTCCCGGATCGGCGGCCGGCTGCCGCTCACGTGCACCGCGATCGGCAAGGCCCTGCTCGCGTTCTCCGGGCCTGAGCTGGCGGACGCGATCCTGGCCGCGCCGCTGCCGCGGCTGACTCCGTACTCGGTCACCGATCCGTTCCGGCTGCGTACGGCGCTGGAGCAGACCCAGGTGTCCGGGCTCGCGTACGAGGAGCAGGAGGCGGCGCTCGGGATCAGCTGCATCGCCGCGCCGGTGTTCGCCGGTGCGGGCGAGCCCGTCGCGGCGCTGTCGGTGGCGGTGCCGCGCGAGCACTTCCGGCCGGCCCACCTCGCCCCGGCGGTGCGTACGGCCGCGCTCGGGCTGTCCCGCACGCTGCGCCGGAGCTGATTTCCAAAAGGTAGAACGTTCGGTCTTGACGTCCGGGCGGCCGGCCGTCATGATGTTTGGAGGGAGAACGTTCGGTCTTGCAAGGAAGGAACCGCGACATGAGCCAACCCCTTTACACCGGCATCGCCACCTCCACCGGTGACGGCAGGGCGGGAGGAACCGCGCGGACCGACGACGGCCTGCTCGACGTCACCCTGGCCATCCCGAAGGAGATGGGCGGCCCCGGCGGCGCGACCAACCCGGAGCAGCTGTTCGCGGCGGGCTGGGCCTCCTGCTTCCACTCGGCGCTCAAGGCCGTGGCCGCGCAGCGGAAGACGCCGATCACCGACTCGGCGGTCATCGCCGAGGTGCAGGTGCTCCCGGCCCCGGAGGGCGGGTTCACGCTCAGCGCCGCCCTGCACGTCGAGCTGTCCGGCGTGGACCAGGCAACGGCGGACGCGCTCGTCGACGGCGCCCACGCGATGTGCCCCTACTCCAACGCGACGCGCGGCAACATCCCGGTCACCCTGGACGCGACCGTCGCCTGAACCCCGGTGGCCGGGCCGTTGCGGACCCCTTCGGCCCGGCCACCGGCTCCACCCCGCGCTCTGTGATCATCGTTTGGGTGCCGCCGTCCGAGCGGATCTATCATGGCCGCATGGTCAGGGATTCCGGCTCCGCGCCGGCCGCTGCCGGTCTGAGCAGCCGCGAGGTCATCTTGAACGCGGCGCGCACCCTCATCGGCGAAAAAGGCTACGACGGCATGGCCATCTCCGACCTGTGCGCACAGTCGGGGCTGCCGCCCAGCTCGATCTACTACCACTTCGGCAACAAGCTCGGCGTCCTCGCGGCGCTCCTTGAGCGCACCTTCGACGAGCTGCACGCGCTGTTTCCCAATCCGTCCTCGTTCGACGACCTCGCGCCGCTGGAGCGGCTCGAAGCGTGGTTCTCGGCCGCGTGCCGCTCGCTCGACCGGCGGCCCGACTACCTCCGGCTGCTCGTCGCGATCAGCGTCGGGCCGCAGAAGGACGCGGAGGTGGTGCGCAAGACCGTGCGCCGCATCCGCGACTACGCCCACGCGTCCTGGGTCGACGCGCTCACGCCCATCTTCGCGCCCGAGGGCGGCGAGGCCGCCGAGGCCCTCGTCCAGCGGCTGGCCGTCCTCGGCCGCGCCCTGACCGACGGTCTGTCGGTGACCAACAGCTTCGACGAGATGTCCTACAGCTCGCAGGTCACCCCGTTCGTCGCGCTGGTCCGCGGCCTCGCGGAGCACCGCGACGGCGCGCAGCGGCTCTTCGACGACAGCGAGGCCTGACCTCAGGAAATCCGCATCGAAGTCACTCTTGATAACACTGCCGAAATTTGTATAGTGAACGCTACATACACCAGCTGGGAGGCGGCGGAGTGACGAGCACACTAGATGTCGGTGACCTGCGCCTGGCCTACACCGAGGCCGGCGCCGGCGCCCCGGTCGTGTGGCTGCACGGCTCAGGGCCGGGCGCCACCGGCATGAGCAACTTCGGCGGCAACCTGCCCGCCTTCGACGACTACCGCAACATCGTGATCGACCTGCCGGGCTGGGGAGACACCCCGCGGCCCGAGCTGGACGAGCCGCTGATCTTCCACGCCGCGGAACGGGTGTGCCGGGCCATGACGGCGCTGGGGATCGAGCGGGCCCACCTGGTCGGCAACTCCTACGGCGGCGCCGTGGCGATGCGGATCGCGATGCTCCACCCGGAGCGCGTGGACCGGCTCGTTCTCATGGCGCCGGGCGGAGTCCTCCCCGCGGACGCGCCGCCCTGGCCCGTCGGCCTGGACCGCCTCTTCGCCTACATGGCCGCGGCCAAGCCGTCACGCGAGGCCATGGCCGAGTTCGTCCGGCTCATGGTCTACGACGAGAGCCTCGCGACCGAGAAGCTCATCGACGAGCGCTACGAGGCGAGCCTGCGCGCCCACCCCGAGCTGCCGATTCCCCCGAACTTCGGCGACCTGACCCACGACCTGGGCCTCATCGCCGCCCCCACGCTGCTCGTGTGGGGCAGGGAGGACCAGACCGTCCCCCTGACCTGGGCGCCCAAGATCCTCGACGGGATCCCGGACGCGGAGCTGCGCGTGCTGCCGCACTGCCGGCACTGGGTCCAGTACGAGCGCGCGCCCGAGTTCAACCACATCGTCCGCGAGTTTCTGCAGGGCGGAGCAGCCGCCGCATCGGAGGGATGACACACCGTGGGTATCAGGAAGCTGGGCTACGTCGGCCTCAACGTCACCGACGTCGAGGCGTGGACCGACCTGCTCGGCCGTACTCTGGGGATCGGCGTCACCCTCGCCAAGTCCGGCACCGACGAGGTCGCCCTGGCCGAGCTCGACGAGTTCAAATACCGCGTGGCCCTCTATCCGTCCGCCGAGGACAGCCCGCGCGAGCTGGGCTGGATCGTCGACACGCCGGGCGAGCTCGACCGGCTCACCCGGCGGCTCACGGACGCCGGCTTCCCCGTCGCGGAGGGCACCGCGGAGGAGAGGGAGCTGCGCGGCGCCACCCACCTGCGCTGGTTCACCGACCCGGTCGGCTACCGCGTGGAGCTCGCGGTCGGTGAGGCCAAGGTACGCATCGCCGCCGCCCGCCCGCCCGGCGGTCCCGGCACGACCGGTCTGGGGCACTTCGTCCTGGCCAGCCCCAAGCTTCAGGAGCTGCGCGAGCTG
The DNA here is from genome assembly GCF_039529435.1 of Nonomuraea maheshkhaliensis. Taxonomy (NCBI): domain Bacteria; kingdom Bacillati; phylum Actinomycetota; class Actinomycetes; order Streptosporangiales; family Streptosporangiaceae; genus Nonomuraea; species Nonomuraea maheshkhaliensis. The sequence continues at coordinate 38,472 of NZ_BAAAMU010000004.1, read as the reverse complement.
TACGAGTCGGTGCTGGAGTTCAAGCTGACCGACTACCGCGCCCCCGGCCTGTTCTTCTTCCGCTGCAACCGCACCCACCACAGCATCGCCCTGGCCGGCGCGGAGACGGCGTCCATCCATCACCTGGAGTTCGAGCACGGTTCGATCGACGACGTCGGCCGGGCCTACGACCGGGCCAAGGGGAACGACGTCCCGATCTCCATCAGCCTCGGCCGGCACATGAACGACAAGGCGATCTCCTTCTACGTACGCAACCCCAGCGGCTTCCACCTGGAGATCGGCTGCGCGGGCATCGAGGTGGGCGAGGACTGGGTCCCGCACGACTTCGGCCGCCCGGACGTCTGGGGACACCACCACGCCGACGCCAACCCCTTCGCCGCACCGAAGTCGTGACCCGGCCGGCCCCGCTCACCGAGCGAGCCGTCCACACCGCTGACCGCGACGCGGCCTGACGCTCATCCCCGCCGGTGGGCACGGGCGCCCCTGACGCCCTCGGCACCGCCGGCGCACCCCCACAGTTGTAGAGCGAACGCTACATCCATAGCCTGCGGCGCCCTCATGGGCGCCGGTCCAGGCTTCCTCGGGGGCTTTTCGACCATCGCGCAACCAAGCGAGGTTTCCCTTGAACGTTCTCGAGCAGGTCAAGAACTCACCGATGAGTCCCGCCCAGATCAGGGCGGTCGCGCTGTGCCTCGTGATCAACCTGGTGGACGGGTTCGATCTCCTGGTGACCTCCTACGTCGGGCCGACGATCACCCGCGAGTGGGGCCTGTCCTCCTCCGGCGTGGGCGTCCTGCTGAGCGGCGGGCTGGCCGGCATGGCCATCGGCGCGCTCTTCCTGGCGCCGCTCGCCGACCGCATCGGCCGCCGCCGGCTCACCCTCATCTGTCTCGCCCTGGCCTCGGCCGGCATGCTCGCCGCGGCCCTCACCCAGGACTTCAACCAGCTTCTCGCCAGCCGCCTGGTGACCGGCGCGGCGGTCGGGGCGATGGCCGCCAGCCTGCCGGTGCTCACCTCCGAATTCGCGAACAACCGGCGTAGAGGGCTGGTCGTCGCACTGATCACCACCGGGTACGGCCTCGGCTCGGTCATCGCCGGCGTCGCGGCCGGCCTGCTGATCGGCTCGTACGGCTGGCGCTCGGTCTTCGTCTTCGGCAGCGTCGTCACCGCCGCCCTCTTCCTGGTCGGCCTGCGTTACCTGCCCGAGTCGATGGACTACCTCGTCGCCCGCCGCCCCGCCAACGCGCTGGAGCGGTTCAACCGGCTCATGGTGTCGATGGGACGCGCCCCCGTCGAGACCCTGCCGGCCCCCGCGTCCCCGTCGGGGTCGGGGTCGGGCAAGGTGGCGCTGGAGTCGTTGTTCCGCGGCAGCAACGCGGTCAGGACCGTGCTGGTCTGGGTGGCGTTCACCATCGCGCAGCTGGTCTTCTACTTCGGCAGCTCGTGGACGCCCAGCCTGTTGCTGAAGGCGGGCATGTCCAACCAGCAGGGCATCAGCGGCGGCGTGCTGTTCAGCCTCGGCGGCGTCACGGGCGCGATCCTGCTGGGCGTGCTGGCCTCCCGGTTCGAGCCGCGCCGGCTGACGGCGGCGTACTTCGTGGCCGGCGCGCTCATGCTCATCCTCTTCTCGTTCTCGCTCGGCACGCTGGCCACCGCGCTGGTCGTGGCGGTGCTGGTCGGGCTGTTCCTGAACGGCTCGGTGTCCGGGATCAACGTCATCGTGCCGAGCCTCTACCCGGCCGAGTCCCGTGCGACGGCGCTCGGTCTGGCCGTCGCGGTGAGCCGGCTCGGCGCCGTGCTGGCGCCGCTGATCGCCGGATTCCTGCTGGAGGCCGGCTGGACCCCGGGATCGATGTTCCAGGTCTTCGCGATCCCGGGCCTGATCGGAGCCGCCGCCGTGTTCCTGCTCACCCGGTTCCGGCGTACGACCGAGGACGCTACGCCCGAGCCCAGGGCGGCGGTGGCCGAAGCATGATGACGGAGCAGGCGGGCGCGCGACCCGTTCTCGTGCTGCTGCACGGCGGCGGGCCGGGGGTGGACGCGGCGAGCAACTGGGTGGCGGTGCGGACCAGGCTCTCGGCCGGGTTCCGCTGCCTCGCGCCCGACCTGCTCGGCTTCGGCACGCAGGTCACCGGCGACGGGACGGCCGGCCTCCTGGGGCCGGCGGCGTGGGCGGACGCCCGCGCCCGGCAGGTCCTCGCCCTGCTCGACCACCATGGCCTTGACCGCGTGCACGTCGTCGGCAACTCGGCCGCCGGCGGCGCGGCGGCCCTCGCCCTCCTCGCCGCGGCGCCCGACCGGGTCGGGCGGGCGGTGCTCATGGGCGGCGCGGGCACGGGACCGTTGCCGCGTACCGTCCCCTTCTACGACGAGCCGACGAAGGCGTCCATGCGCGCCACCCTCGCCCGCCTGGTCGCCGACGAGAACGCGCACCGCGACCTCCTCGACGACCTGGCCGGCCTACGGCTGGAGCAGGCCCTGCGCCCCGGCGCCGAGGCGGCCTTCCGATCGATGTTCGCCGAGGTCGCGGGCGGTCCGCCGCCCGTCGATGCCGGTACTATCGCCACCCCGGTCCTCGCCCTGCACGGGGAGCGGGACCGGGTCCAACCGGTGGAGGTCTCCGAGCGGCTCGCCGCAGCCTTGCCCCACGGCCGCCTTGAGGTGGTGACGGGGGCGGGGCACTGGATCCACGTCGACCGGCCGGATGAGTTCTGCACCCTGGTAGGGGAGTTCCTGAGCGCATGACACCGCAACCCACCACCCCCGATGAGCCGGCCGTCCTCGTCGTCGGCGCCGGACCCACCGGTCTGACCCTCGCGATCGACCTCGCCAGGCGCGGCGTGCCGTGCCACGTCGTGGAGGCCACGGAGGAGCGGAGCGTCAACCCCCGGTGCAACACCACCTCCGCCCGGTCGATGGAGATCTTCCGGCGGCTCGGGCTGGCCGACGACATCCGCCGGGCCGGACTGCCGGAGGACTATCCGACCTCGATCCAGTACCGGACGAGCCTGCGCGGCGAGCAGATCTTCCGCATCGACCTGCCGTCGGCCGGCGACGTGCTGGCCGGTGCCGGCCGGGACGGCTGGCCCACGCCGGAGCCGCAGCACCGCATCTCGCAGCTGTTCCTCGAGCCCATCCTGGAACGGCACGCGAGCCGGCACCCTTTGATCACCCTCGACCGGGGCACCCGGCTGGTGGAGCTGCGGCAGGACGACGACCACGTGGAGGCGGTGGTGGAGTCCGGCGGCACCCGCCGCACCCTCCGCCACGCGTACGTGATCGGCTGCGACGGGGCCCACAGCGCCGTCCGGCGCGCGCTCGGCATCCGGTACGAGGGCGTCGACGCCATCCAGCGGTTCGTGTCCACCTTCGTCCGCTCGCCCGAACTGGGCCGGCTGGCGGCCAAGGACCGGGCGTGGACGTACTGGACCTACGGCCGCCGACCCGCCGCGCTGATCGCCATCGACGGCGGCGAGCTCTGGCTCAACCACGCCGCCTTCCCGCCCGATCACGACACCGAGGCCGAGGACTCCCAGCGGTTACTGGAGGAGGCCGCGGGCGGCCCGGTCGAGCACGAGGTGCTCGGCGTCGTGCGCTGGACCGGACGCAAGCTGGTCGCCCAGCGCTACCAGGACGGCCGGGTGTTCCTGGCCGGCGACGCCGCCCACATCTGGATCCCCGTCGGCGGGTTCGGCATGAACGCCGGCATCCAGGACGCGGCCACCCTGGGCTGGATGCTGGCCGCCGTGCATCACGGGTGGGCGCCGCCCGCGCTGCTGAGCGCGTACGAGCTGGAGCGCAAGCCCGTGGGGGAGCAGTTCGCCGGCGCCGTGGGGGCGGCGGCGCGCAAGTCGTTCGCGGACGTCTCGCCGGACATCCACCTGCCGGGCCCCGAAGGCGAGAAGGCCCGCGCCGAGCTGGCCGAGCGGCTCGCGATCACCGAGCCGCACCGGTACTCGCCCGACGGCTTCAGCTTCGGCTACCACTACGCCGGCTCGCCCCTCGTGGCCGGCGGGGAGGAGCAGGCGGCCATCACCATGGGCGACTACCAGGAGCGGGCCAGGCCCGGGTTCCGGCTGCCGCACGTCTGGCTAGCCGACGGCCGCTCGGCGCTCGACGTGCTCGGGCCCTGCTTCACCCTGCTGCGCACCGACCCAGCGATCGACGTCATCCCCTGGACGGAGGCCGCTGGGGACCTCGGGATCCCCCTCACCGTGGCCGACCTGCCCGGCGACCACCCCGAGCGCTATCCCACCGCACTGCTGCTCGTACGCCCTGACCAGCACGTCGCCTGGATGGGCGGCGCGGGCGCCCGCCCCCGCGAGCTCCTGCACACGGTCACCGGGCGCGTCATCGCCCACCAGCGGTAAAGATCACCAGGAGAAACGCACATGCCATACGCACTGGGCATCGATGTGGGCGGCACGTTCACCGACGCCGTCGCCTCCGACGGGGCCGGCCGCATCGTGTCGGCCAAGACGCCGACGACCCCGCCGAACCGCGAGGTCGGCGTCATGCGCGCGATCGAGGACCTCGCCGGCGAGCTGGGCATCGGCGTCGGCGAGCTCCTGTCGCAGACCGACTACATCGCCCACGGCACCACGGCGTCGATCAACGCCCTGGTCCAGGGGCAGGTGGCCGACGTCGGGCTCATCGCCACCAAGGGACACAGGGACGCGATCTACATCATGAACGCCGAGGGCCGCACGCTCGGCCGCTCGGCCCACGAGATCCAGGACACGCTGCGGCAGCGCAAGCCCGCGCCGCTGATCCCGAAGTACCGGGCGCTCGAAGTGACCGAGCGGATCGACTACGCGGGAACGGTCCTGGTGCCGCTGGACGAGGACGAGGTCCGCCAGGTCACCCGCACCCTGGTGGCGCAGGGGGTCGAGGCCATCGCCGTCTGCCTGCTGTGGTCGTTCAAGAACGGCGCCCACGAGCAGCGGGTCCGCGAGCTGATCCACGAGATCGCCCCCGACATGTACGTCACGCTCTCCTCCGAGGTCAGCCCGCGCATCCGCGAGTTCGCCAGGACCTCGACGACGATCATGAACGCCCAGGTGGGGCCGCGGCTGCGCACGTACCTGCTGCCGCTGCAGAAGCAGTTGGAGGAGCGCGGGCTCAAGGGGCCGCTGCTGGTCATGCAGAGCGAGGGCGGCACCATCACCGCCGACCGGGCGCCCGAGCACGCCATCACCACGGTCGGCTCCGTCCTGTCCGGCGGCGTCGTCGGCGGCATGCGCCTGGCCGAGCAGCTCGGGCACCGCAACGTCATCACCACCGACGTCGGCGGCACGACGTTCCTGGCCGGGCTGATCGTGGACGGGGAGCCGGTCATGGCGCCCGGCTCGATCGTGAACCAGTTCCCGATCAACGCGGCGACGATCCGGGTGCACACCATCGGCTCGGGTGGCGGCGCGCTCGCGTCCGTGGACGAGGGCGGCAACCTGCGGCTCGGCCCGCGGAGCGCGGAGGCCGTCCCCGGGCCCGCCTGCTACGGCAACGGCGGCACCCGGCCCACGAACACCGACGCCAACCTGGTGCTCGGCATCCTGGGCGAGCGCGGGCTGCTCGGCGGGCGCAAGCCGCTGCGGCTGGACCTGGCGCGCGAGGCGATCCGCGAGCACGTGGCCGAGCCGCTCGGCCTCACCGTCGAGGAGGCCGCCATCGCCATCCACGAGGTGCAGAACGCGCAGGCCGGAGACCTGCTGCGCCGGGCCGTCGTGCAGGCGGGACACGACCCCCGCGACTTCGTCGTCTACGCCTTCGGCGGAGCTGGGCCGGCCCACTGCGCCGGCTACTGCCAGGACCTGGGCGTCAGCGAGGTCGTCGTGCCGCTCGGCCCGGTCGCATCCGCCTTCTCCGCGTACGGGCTGGCCGCCTCGGACGTCGTGCTGAGCGCCGAGCTGTCCGACCCGTCGTCGTTCCCCGTGCATCACGCGGTGCTGGAGTCGCACTTCGCCCGGCTGGAGGCCGACCTGCAGCGCGGCCTCGACCAGCAGAAGGTGAAATTTCATGAGGTGACGCTGCAGCGCGAGGTCGATCTGCGCTACTCGATGCAGGTCACCGAACTCGCCACGGCCGTCCCCGACGCGTTGTTCACCGAGCGCACCGGCGAGGAGATCCTCGAACGCTTCGAGAGGCAGTACGAGCGCATCAACGGCAGCGGCGCCGGTTACCGCGAGGCCGGCGTGCAGGCGATCACCTACCGCGTGCGCGCCAAGGCCGGGCTCGGCTTCCCCGTCGGGCTGCCGGAGATCCCCGCGGCCGACGGCCCCGACCCCTCCGCCGCGCTCGTCGAGGAACGTTCCGTCTGCCTCGACTCGCAGCTCGGCTACGTGGCCACTCCCGTCTACGACTACGCCCGCCTGCGCGCGGGCCACGAGCTCGTCGGCCCGGCAATCGTCGACGTGCCGACCACCGTGGTCGTCGTCCCCGCCGGCGTCACCGGCCGCGTCGACCGCCTCGGCAACCTCGTGCTGAGCTACCAGTGAGGACACGTTCCATGGCATCAAGGATCCCCGGGGCGGACGAGTTCACCAGCAGGCCCCTTCCCCGCGCCGAGCTGCTGCGGCAGATCTCGCCGGCGCTCGCCTTGCACCAGGTCGACGCTCTTGACGATCAGGTGGACGCCCTCACCTACGAGGTCGTCCGGCACCGGCTCTGGGCCATCACCCAGGAGATGGGCGAGACCCTGCGGCGGATGTCGGGCTCGCACGTCGTCACCGAGTCCAACGACTTCAACTTCTCCATCTGCGACGAGCTCGGCGAGCAGGTGCAGGTGGGCACGTACAACATCGGCCTGATCGGCTCGATGGACCTGGCCATCGTCTGGACGCTGCGCAACCGCAGCGACAACCCCGGCATCGCCGACGGCGACATGTTCCTCTGCAACGACCCGTGGATCGGCGGCGGGCTGCACCAGAACGACGCCGCGATCCTGGCGCCGATCTTCCACGAGGGCAAGCTGTTCGGCTGGACCACCGCCATCGCGCACCAGGTGGACCTGGGCGGGCCCCGGCCCGGCTCGTTCAGCCCGTCCGCGCAGGACGTGTTCGGCGAGGCCGTCCCGACGCCGCCGCTGAAGGTCGTGCGCGGTGGGGTGCTGCAACGGGACGTTGCCGACGCCTGGGTCCGGCGCTCGCGGCTGCCGCACCTGGTGGGTCTCGACCTCCGGGCCAAGATCGCCGCCAACAAGAACGCGGCCGAGCAGATCCTGCGGCTCATCGCCAAGTACGGCGCCGACACCGTCAAGATCGTCATGCGCCGGATGATGGACGACGCCGAACGCCGGCTGCGGGCCAAGCTGGAAACCCTGCCCGACGGCACCTGGACCGCGGTCGGCTACCAGGAACAGTCGCAGACCGGCGACCGCGGCCTGCACGCGATCAAGGTCGCGATGACCAAGGAGGCCGACCGGCTCGTCTTCGACTTCCGCGGCACCGCCGGGCAGACCGGAATCATCAACTGCCCGTACCCGGGACTGCGAGCCGGGATCGTCTTCACCATGCTGCCCCTGCTGGCCGGGGACATCCCGTGGGCGGCCGGTGGGCTGATGCGCTGCTTCGAGATCATCACCGACGAGGACACGATCACCAACGCGTCCTTCCCGGCCGCGGTCGGCAAGGGGCCGTTCGGGCCGGCGTGGGGAGCGGGCAACCTGGTCGCCGAGGTGCTGGCCAGGATGCTGGACGCCGAACCCGGCCATCGTGGCGACGTACAGTCGATCTGCAACGGCACCACGGACCTGTGCGTCGTCTCCGGCGTCGACGAGCGCGGCGGCGGCGCCAAGGGCTTCGTCTCGCCCGTCTTCGACGTCATGGCCGGCGGCTACGGAGCCCAGGTGCACTACGACGGCGTCGACACCGGCGGCCGGCTCATCATCCCCTCCGCCCGGGCCCCTGACGTCGAGATGACCGAGTACCTCTATCCCCTCGTCGCCCTGTGGCGCCGCGAGCAGACCGACTCCGGCGGGCCGGGCCGGCAGCGGGGCGGGATGAGCGGCTCGGTCTGTTACGTCCAGCATCCTGCCCAGACGGGAACGATGTCGCTGGTCGTCTCCGGCACCGGCAAGGTCGCGAACCAGAACGTCGGCCTGGCCGGCGGCTACCCGGGCAACTCCCAGCTCGACCTGGTCGTACGCGGCATCGACACGCCCCAGCTCGCCCGGACGGCCACCATCCCCGCCGGCCTGGACGAACTCGGCGGCCGGACCGAGGTGCTGCCCTGCGAAGGGGAGTCGACCCTCGGCGTCGGAGACGCCCTCTACCTGCACTGGCAGGCGGGCGGCGGCTACGGCGACCCGCTGCTGCGGCCCGCTGGGCAGGTCGGGGAGGACGTGCGCCAGGCCCGCGTCTCGGTGCGGGCGGCTCGGGACGTCTACGGCGTCGTGCTCGACGAGGACGGCGAGGTGGACCCGGCCGCGACCGACGAGACCCGCTCGAAGCTGCGGCACCGCCGCGCGTCCGACGCCGGCCTGTCCGGCACGCGGCTCACCCCGATCGGCGCGCCCGATCTGACCACGGCCCGCCGCCTCGACGACAACCTCGCCGTCGTGGAGTCACCGTCCCCTTCTCCGGACGGCGGAACAGTGGTCTGCGTCCACTGCGGCACGTGGATCGGGCCCCTGGCGGGCGGCGCGTTCGTCACGGGCCTGGCCCGCCGCGACGCGCCCGTGTCGGAGGCGGGCCCGCACATCTGGCCCGACCCCGGGGAGTACGTGGACGCGGAGGTCGTCTTCCGGCAACTGTTCTGCCCCGGCTGCCTGACGGCGGTGCACTCGCGTGTCGTCCCGGTCGATCATCCTCTGCCCGCCGACGAGTACCGGAGCTGGACGTGAGCCCGGCCGCGTATGGTTCGGGAGCGGAGGCGCCGGCCCGCCACCACTGATCAGGTCTGAGCGGCCCAGCTGTTCGCGCATCACCATGCCGCGGCACGGGCCGCTCAGCCATGGTCCTTCAGCCCGGTTGCTCACTCCGTCGTCGCGGCCAGACCCCTGCCTGGCCGGACGTGGCCTCAAGCCCGTCGCGCTCACTCTCCCGCGGCTCCCAGTCCCCAAAGGGAAAGATCACCGCCCGCCAGCACAGCTTGATGAGCAGGATCTCGCCATAGAGCGGAATGAGACCCAGCAGCGAATCACGCAGCCGGTAGGACGTGAACCGGGACAACAACCCGATCCCCGCGACAATGAACAGTCGCAGGGCCGCCAACTGCACCGTGTCCGCAAGATAAGGGACCTCTCCCGGGGGCGTCAGCGTTGACAGGACGTCCACATATTCACGTTCGAGTATCCGCCTACGAAGATGACCGTAACCAGCAGCACCGCTCCAGGCCACCGCACCGTCTGCCTTCTCCGCACCGCCCGTCCGCCATTCCCACAACCGTTTCCTCCGCTCACGACGACAACGCGGGCAAAGCCATTGGGCGGGTGGAGCGCATAAGCCCGAGTGATCATCCCATACGAGGGCCGCGGGGTCACCTATCGCGGTCGGTCCAACGCGTCCAGATCCCCCTCCATGGTGACGACCACGATCCACGATCGGTCCTCGGCGAGGAAATAGTGGTGCTCCGGTATTTCGAGCAGCGCGGCCAGGACCGCAAGGGCGTTCTCATCGGTGAAGCACACGCCATAAGGCGAGAGCGAGTCGCCGACGTGTTCGACCACGGAGCCGGGCCGCAAGCGCCGCCGCACCTCTGCCGCCGCCCTGGCGGCCGGTCGCTGGTCGTCGGCGATTCTCCAGTGCGCATGCCTGCCTTCGACGCGCCCCCAGGCGATCTTGGACCCGTGGGCCGGAAAGTGACGGCTGATCCATCCGAAAACGACTGACTCGTCGCGACGCTCCAGTTCGTCGAGCGGCGGCACGGCATAAACGGCTTCCCAGTGATTGTCGCTCAGCGGGATTGCACCTCGACTTCCATGGGCGAGGTGCTCGACCGGTCATGAACCCAGACCTCCACCGTCCGCCCGGCATGCGCCTTGCTGACGCCCGCGACACAGTAGGAACAATCGTCGGTAGGCGCGTCCCGCACCTCCCACTCGTTCTCGCGGAACGGCTCCAGCAACTGATACCCCGGCACGGCGCGACCCGCTTCGAAGAGAGGGTACGCATCGCTGGAGCCCGCATCGCAGCCATTGTTCTCGGTCATGGTCCGGGTCACCTCGGGCGGCAGCAATCCTTCCACAGCGCTTCTGAGCTCCGCGGTTTCTTTCGCTGCCGTGTCAATACATGCAGCCGTTGTTGAAACGCCGCCGTCGCCGCTCAGACCGCACCCGGCGGACGCGATCGCGACGCCCAGCAGAACAGCGAGGAGCATTCGCGGCCGTGCGTGCATGCGTTTCCTCCCGGAGCGCGACTCGTACGCCGCGAGATTCCCCGCGATCTTCCGCGAACGTACACGAACGGCACCGCCTGAAACAGCGCTCTTCGGAACAGCAGGTCGTCAGGCTCTTCGGAACAGCAGATCGTCAGCGCCCGCGCCGCAGGGCGCGGCCGGAGAGCTGCCCGGTGGGTACGCCGTCCGCGAGCGCGGGACGCCCGTTGACCACCACGTGCCGGACCCCGGTCGCGTACCGGTGCGGCTCCTCGTAGGTCGCGTGGTCGCCCACTGTCTCCGGGTCGAACACCACGATGTCGGCGTACTTGCCCGGCGCGAGCAGCCCGCGATCCCGCAGGCCGAGGTTGCCCGCCGGCAGGCTGGTCATCCGGCGCACCGCCTCGCCGAGGGTGAGCAGGGACTGCTCGCGTACGTACCGGCCGAGAATGCGGGCGAACGTCCCGTACGCCCGGGGATGGGTGGGCACGTCGGCGTACGGCGCCTCGGTGGCGAAGGTCGGCGCGTCGGAACCGACGGACACCCACGGGTTGCGCAGCGCGGTGCGCAGCGTCTCCTCGCTCATCATGAAGTACATGGCGTGCAGCGTCGGCTCCAGCTCGACCAGCCGCAGCAGCATCTCCACCGGGTCGATGCCGTGCTGGTCGGCCGCCTGCCGCAGACTGAGCCCGCGATACTCGACCGCCGGCCCGTTCGGGTCGGGAAGCAGCATGACGCCGTCCGCGCCGCCCGCGGCCAGGTAGAGGTTCTCCCAGCGCTCCGAGGGGGTCGTCACGGCCGCACGGATGCGGGCCCGTTCGGCCGGATCGGCCAGCCGGGCCGCGAGAGCTTCGTGGCCGCCTTCGTGGAAGTCCGGCGGGATCGAGGAGCCGAGCTGGGTCTGCCCGGCGAGATAGGGGTAGACGTCGGCGGTCACCGGCTGCCCCGCCGCCCGGGCGGCCTCGACGCGCTCGACGGCCCGCGCCATCTTCGGCCAGTTGTGCCGTCCCGCGGCCTTGAGGTGATAGATCTCCGCGTGCACCCCGGCTCGGCGGCCGATCGTGATCAGCTCGTCCACGGCGTCCAGGAAGTGATCGCCCTCGCTGCGCAGGTGCGAGACGTACGTGCCGCCGTACCGGGCGACGACCTCGCAGAGCGCGACCAGCTCGTCCGTGGAGGCGAAACAGCCCGGCGGGTAGATGAGCGCCGACCCGATCCCGAGGGCACCGTCGGCCAGCTCCTCGTCCAGCACGCCGCGGACACGGGAGAGCTCGGCCGCGGTCATCGGCCGGTCATCGGAGCCCGCCCCGATCATGCGCAGGTTGTGCGCGCCGACGAAACTCGCCACGTTCTGCGCGACCCCCTTGCCTTCGAGATGGGCGAGGAACTCCGACAGCCGGTCCCACACCAGCGGCGGATCGTCCGGCGCGTTGCCCGCTTCGAGCTCCGCCCGCACCTCAGGGGTGTGCGGCCCGATCGAGGTGCCCTCGCCGAAGACCTGCGTGGTGACGCCCTGGTAGAGGTCGGACAGGCCGCGGCCGTCCTTCTCCAGGGTGAAGTACGCGTGGCTGAGCACGTTCACGAAGCCAGGCGCGACCACCAGCCCGGTCGCGTCGAGCACCGGCACGCCGTCGAGTTCGCCCACACCGGGGCTTACGGCGGTGATCCGGTCACCCTCGACCAGAACGTCGGCCACCCGGCCGGGGCCGCCGCTGCCGTCATGAACCGTGCCACCGCTGATCACCAAGGTCGTCGTCATACCAGCATCCTGCGACGACGACACCGTCCAGCAGTTCATCGGATCCGCTGAACCCGGCACCGACCTTTGGTGGCCACCGACAAAGCACCCGGCCCGGCATCCGGCTTCGCGGAGGGGTCTGTCGCGCGAAGAGGAGGGACGGATATCGCGGTTCCGGCGCCCTCTGCCCAGCGAGCCGGACTTTGGCGCTGGCTGCTCGTACGATCCGTCCGGTAGGTCGGCGGATCTCTTTCGCCGCGGCCGCTCACTCGGGGCCGTCGACGGACTGGCCGCCGCTGCCGTCGAACGGGCCGGCGAGGTCGCGGGCGATCTCCGGGTCGCTCCAGGCCAGAGCGGTGGACTTCCACGAACGGCGGGCGCGGGCACAGTGAAGGAGCTCCCCGGTGTCCGCTCCGGCCAGGTCTGGGTTGGAGAGAGCCACGATTGGCCGCATGCATCCCTCACTGTTTGCGATCGGTCCCATGGCGATGGCGCGTCGTTCTTGGTTGCGCTGTTGGGAACGCTCGGGATTTACTTGGTCACAGTACGTCAGATCATGGGCCGTTGTCGCGGGGTGATACTCATGCGATGGGGAGACATCGCGCTGTTGATGATGCTGCCCGTAGCGGTGTTCTGCGTCGTGCTGGGGGAGTTGCTGCGGGCGGCGCGCAGGCGAAGTGCGAGGCGTCTGCGCCGGCCAAGGGGCAGAAGGCGTGACTGGCAGGTGAACGCCGCGTGGCAGGAGTGGAGCCGCGAACGGGCGTTGCGCGAGGAGGCGGCGCGGGCTCGGCGTGAACGCCGGCGCAGCGGTGAAGAGCTGGTGCCGGAGCCCGAGAACAGTGCGGAGCGCCTGCGTCGCGACGTCAGGTAGAGGAGCGACCCGTACGAGTCGCCGGACTAGGCGGCTGCCGGCGACAGCGCGACGGTGGAGCGGTCTCGGCACCGCTCTCGTATGGCGGCTCGACACCATCAGTCGAGGTAGGCGGCGGGTATTGTGTCGTCGGTGGCGAGGGGTGGGCCGAGGATCGTCTGGCCGTGGGTTCTGGCTGCTCGCCTACGCCCTCAACCCGCGTGAGCGGGAGGTGCTGCAGCGGATGATCGCGGGCGTGCCGTCCGCCGGGATCGCCGCTGAGCTGCACATCTCCGCCAGTACGGTGCAGGACCACCTCAAGTCTCTCTCCGCCGAGGTCGGCGTACGGAGCCGGGGCCGGCTCGTGCCGCACGTCCTCGGCGAGCACTACCTGCCCAACGCCGTCCTCTGAGGTGGATGGTCAGACCCGTCAATTCCGCGGTACGCCGCCCGCGTCCACCACGTCGCGTAGCTGGGCGCGGGTGGTGACGCCCAGTTTGGGGAACACGCGGTAAAGGTGCGAGCCGACAGTCCGTGGCGAGAGGAAGAGCCGCTCCCCGATCTCGCGATTGGTCAGCCCGCGGGCGGCGAGCCGGACGATCTGACGCTGCTGCGGGGAGAGTTCGGCCAGGCCCGCTGCGTCCGGCACGGTGACCTCCGTACCGGCGGCCCGCAGTTCGGCCCGTGCGCGTTCGGCCCACGGGCGCGCGTCCAGCCGGGCGAAGACGTCGTGCGCCGCGGCGAGGTGCGGTCGCGCCTCGGCGATGCGGCGCCGTCGCCGCAGCCATTCGGCGTACTCCAGCCGCGTCTGGGCCTGCTCGAAGGGCCGGTGTTCCAGCGCCGGCTCCGCCAGCGCGGCCAGGAAAGCGCGCTCGGCCTGCTCCGGGCCGGCCAGCAGCGCACGGCTGCGTTCGACGAGGGCACGCAGGCGGGCGGATCCTCCCTCGGCCAGCACGCGGGCCGAACGTTCGACGATCTCGGCCGCCTCGGTGTGCCGGCCGGTACGGGCCGCCGCCGCGGCGAGCTCCGGCAGCGCCGGGTAGGAGGCGTGGTAATGGACGGGATCTCCGTCGCGGTCGAAGAGCGTCCGGTACTGCTCGTACGCGCTCTCGTAGTCACCTTCGGCCGCGGCGGCGGCAGCAGTGGCGCGGCGGGCGTTCACGGCGACCGACCGGCTCTCCAGCGGATCGACCAGGCGCAACGCCCGTTCGGCGAGGGTGCGGGCCTCGGCCGTGTCGCCCTGGGCGGCCAGCACCATGGCGTCGGCGGCGAGCACGCACGCCGCCGCGTGATCGAGCTTCCCGGCGGCCAGCGCGCCGATGTCGGCGCACACCTCCCGCGCCTGCGCCCAGCGGCCGTACTCGAAATAGGCGAGCGCCGCCACGCCGCCCATCCCGTCGGGGATCGGTCCCCTGGCCCGCCATGACCGCACCGCCTCGTCGAACGTCCGTACGGCCAGCGCGGTCTCGTCCATGATCCAGGCGGCGACGGCGAGCGCGGTCAGCCGTTCCGGATGGTCTCTGGCCGCGATGATCATGTCCGGCAGCCGGGGGACGAGCCGGCGTCCGGCGCCGAACGGGTCCGCCACCATCCGCACCCACTCACGCAGCGGGTCGGCGGGCAGGCGCGGCAGGATCCGGTCGATCTCGCGCCGCTGGGACTCGTCGCCGGAGTAGAAGCGCAGCACGGCGGCGGCGACCAGCGCGCCCAGCGCGGTCGCCGGGTCCGTGACCGCCGGCTCGCCGGCGATCCCGATCAGCTCGGCGAACACGGCGTTGTGCCGCCGGCTCAGCGCCGTCAGCCGTCCGACACGCAGGGTCGCGGCGGCCAGTACGGCGGGGTCGTCGGTACGGGCGCGCACCCGTTCGGCCAGCTCCTCCACCCAGGCCAGCCGGCCGGTGAGCACGGCCAGGCCGGCCGCCTCGACCAGCAGCCGCGTGCCGTCGCCGGGCACGGGGCTCAGCTCCGCGGCGCGGGCCAGCGCCTTCGCCGCCGCCGCGTAGCCGCCCCTGCGACGGGCCCGGTCCGCCGTACGTTCCAGGGCGGCCGACACCTCCGCGTCCGGGTACGGCGTGGCGGCCGCGAGATGCCAGGCGCGGCGGTCCGGTTCGTCGCCGAGGATGTCGGCGAGCGCGCGATGGGCCTGCGAGCGGGCGTCGAAGGGCGCGGACTGGTAGACCGCGGAACGGATCAGCGGATGGCGGAACCGCGCCCACCGGCCGGCCCGCGTGATCAGCCCCGCCCGTTCGAGGGTGATCCACGCGTTGTCGCCGGCGTCGGGCAGCAACGCGAGGACCGCGTCGGGGGGAGCCGCCACGACGGCGGCCGCGAGCAGCAGCAGCGTACGGCGGCAGGCTTCGGGCAGTTCCGCCACCTGGGCGGCGTAGCCGGCCGCCAGCCGCTCGCCGACCGGCAACGGGCCAGGATCGTGGTCGCCGGGATCGCGGGACTGGGCGGCCTTCGCCAGCTCCAGCAGCGCCAGCGGGTTGCCGGCGGCCTCGGTGAGCACCCGGTCGCGGATCCCGGCCGGCAGTTCCGGCGCGCGCAGGCCGAGCAGCCGGCGGGCCGCCGCGTCGTCGAGCGGGGGCAGCGTGATCGCCGGGAACGTGTGCTCGAACTCGGCGAGCGGCTCGTCGTCGCGTACGGCGAGGAGCAGGGTGACCGGGTCGTCGTCCAGGCGCCAGGCCACGAAGGACAGCACGCCGGCGGAGGCGGGGTCGATCCAGTGGGCGTCGTCGACCACGAGCAGCACGGGTGCCTGGCCGGCCAGCCGGGACAGCAGGGTCAGGACCGCTAGTCCTGTCAGCAGGGGCTCGGGTGCGTCTTGTACGTCTTGTACGTCGGGAGCGTCCTCGAAGCCGAACGCCCCCAGCAGGGCCCGGCGCTGCCGCTCGGGCAGCGCGTCCGCCTGGTCCAGTACGGGCCGCAGGAGCTGGTGGAGCCCGGCGAAGGCGAGATCCCGCTCCGACTCGCGGCCGGTCGCGCGCAGCACATGGTGACCCGCATGAGCGGCGCGGCGGGCGGCGTCGTCCAGCAGCGTGCTCTTGCCCGCCCCCGGCTCACCGACGACGATCAGAACGCCGCCACGCGACACGCCGGCTTCGCGCAGGTCGCCGTTGCGCGGCACGCCCGCCCCGACCCGGACGAGCCGGGCGAGCCGTTCGACCTCGGCGTCCCGCCCGATGATCGCCGGCTCACCGGCGGCGGGGAGACCCGCCGCACGTCCGTGCGCACGTTCACCCGCCATCACCCACCTCCTCGTCCGAGCCCGCCCCCCACCACCAACCCGCCGCCATCCTGCCGCGAGCGAGTGCCGGCAGCGACGAGGCGGCCACATCCAGCGCGGACAGTCACATCGGGTGCAGTCATCTGACGGATACCGATGATCCGCCGCCGCCGCGCACGATGGTCGGGCGGAGGCGTTCTCCGGCACCCCACCCATCCAACGGAGGATTCCCCATGGTCAGAGAAACGGTCGACCAGATCACCTTGGGCGAGGTGACGATCACCCGCGTCTGGGAGTACTACGGCCCGGTCGGGATGACGCCCGAGCAGTTCTTCCCGGAGACCTCGCCGCGGACCTGGGAGGACAACTCCTCCTGGCTGGCGCCGCAGTTCCTCGACCCGGAGACGGGCATCGTCAACAGCGCGATCCAGACCTGGCTCCTGCGCAGCGAAGGCAGGACCATTCTCGTCGACACCGGCGTCGGCAACCACAGATACCGACCCTACGCGCCGGTCTGGAGCTACCTCGACACCGGCTACCTCGGCAACCTGGCCCGCGCCGGCGTCCGGCCCGAGGACGTCGACCTCGTCGTCAACACCCACCTGCACATCGACCACGTCGGCTGGAACACGTTCCAGGACGACCGCGCCTGGGTCCCCACCTTCCCCAACGCCACGTACCTGATGCCGAAGCCCGACTTCGACTTCTGGAACCCGGCCAACGACCACAAGTCGGTCTTCGGGCGGGGCAACCAGAACGTGTTCGAGGACAGCGTCCTGCCCGTCCACGAGGCGGGTCTGACCCTGCTGTGGGACGACTCGTACCAGATCGACGCGAACCTGCGCCTGGACCTCGCGCCCGGGCACACGCCGGGATCGTCCGTGCTCACCCTGCTGTCGGGCGCCGACCGGGCGGTGTTCGTCGGCGACATGATGCACAACCCCGTGCAGTTCGTCGAGCCGGACGTGAACAGCTGCTTCTGCGAGGACCCCGCGGCCGCCCGCGCCTCCCGCGCCAAGGTCTTCGGCTGGGCCGCCGACAACAACGCCCTGGTCATCCCCGCACACCTGGGCGGGCACGGCGCCGCCGAGGTGATCAGGGAGGGCAGCGGGTTCGCCGTCAAGGGCTGGGCCCCGTTCGCACCGTACTCCGAGGACATCTGATGAAGCAGCATGTGGACGTCGTCACCGCGCAGGGCACCGTCCGGGGACGGCGCGGCGACGACTCCGTCGTCTTCCTGAACATCCCGTACGCCGCGCCCCCGGTGGGCGCCGGCCGCTTCCAGGCACCGCGCCCGCACGACCCATGGACCGGCACGAGGGACGCCACCGAGCCGGGACCGAACGCGCCGCAGTCCGAACGCAAACTCGGCCGCCTTGATATGTCCCCATATTTCGGACCCGGCTGGATCTCCGGCGACGACTACCTGACCCTGAACGTGTGGGCACCCGAGACCGCCGCCGCCGACGCGCGCCTGCCCGTGCTGGTCTTCGTGCACGGAGGCGGCTTCGTGGCCGGATCCACCCGGTCGCCCCTGTACGACGGCGCCGCCTTCGCCCGCGACGGAGTCGTCCTCGTCACCCTCAACTACCGGCTCGGCATCCCGGGCTTTCTCCACCTGCCCGGCGCACCCGACAATCGGGGCCTGCTCGACGTCATCGCCGCCCTGCGCTGGGTACGCGAGAACATCGCGGCGTTCGGCGGCGACCCAGGGACCGTCACGCTGTCCGGCCAGTCCGCCGGCGCCACGATCGTGGGCGCGGTGCTGGCCACGCCCGAGGCGGAGGGCCTGTTCCGGCGCGCGATCGTCCAGAGTGGCAGCGGCCTCGGAGCCTTCACCACCGAGCAGGCCGCCCGCGTGACCCGCGCCGCCGCCGCGGCACTGGGCATCGAGGCCCGCGCCGGCTCCTTCGCCGACGTCCCCGACCGGCGCCTCGTCGAGGTCATTCCCGAACTGTCGGGCATCGACCTGCGCACCGCCACCCACTACGACCCGCTCATCGGGCTCAGCCCGTTCAGCCTCGTGCTCGACCAGCAGCCCGCCGACGCCGTCGCCGCCGGCCGCGGAGCCGCCGTGGACCTTATGGCGGGCACCACCACCGAGGAGGGCAACCTCTACCTGGCGCCGTTCGAGACCCTGTCCTCCTCGACCGACGCCGACGTCACGGCCGCCGCGACCCGCTCCCACCCGGAGCCCGGCCACCTCGTCGAGACCTACCGCAAGGCACGGCCACTCGCGTCCAGCGGCGAGCTGCGCTCGGCGATCATGGGCGACGCCCTGTTCCGCGTGGGCAACCGGCGGCTGGCCGACGCGCACGCCGCGCATCGCTCGTCCGCCACCTACGTCTACAGCTTCGCCTGGCGCTCGCCGGCGCTGGGAGGCGAACTCGGCGCGGCCCACACCGTGGAGCTGCCGTTCGTCTTCGACGCCACCGCCCTGCCCGGACTGCGCGGGCCCGACGCCCTGCTCGGCCCGGACGAGCCACCCGCCGACCTCGCCGCCCGTACGCACGCGTCCTGGATCGCCTTCGCCACGACCGGGAACCCCGGCTGGGACCGCTACGACGTGCCCCGCCGCGCCACGATGATCGTCGGCGGCGAAGGGACCGTGGCGGACGACCCGCGCGGCGACGAACTACGAGCGTGGCCATGACCCCCTGAGCGTCGTGCCGCCCTCTGCCCGCCGGCCGGGTCAGCCCTCGCCGAACACCGCCCGGCCGAGGGGCGGGACGGCCCCGCAGGTGCGGAAGAACCATCGGGTGGCCGCCCGTCGCAGCGGGTTGCGGTCGATCGCGGCGTCGGTGTTGCGTACGACCGCGCGTACGGTGTCGAACCCGTGGCGCAGCATGTCCGTCTCGTAGTCGTGCAACGCCCGCGCCAACGGCTGCTCGCCACGATCGGCGGCGATGAGCGCGGTGCGGAGCCGGTGGGCGTCACGCAGCGCGGTGTTGCCGCCGAGCCCGCCGACCGGGGGCATCTGGTGGACGGCGTCCCCGAGGCCGGTGACGTTGCCCGTCTCGTCCGGCCGGAGTGGCTGGGCGGCTCGGAACTCGGTCTGGTAGAGGGTGTCCGGGGTCGAGTCGGCGAGCAGCCGGCGCAGGTCGGGATGCCAGCCGGTGGTCCGCCGGGCCAGCATCTCCCGTACGGCGACCGGATCCGCCTGGTCCTTCGCCGTGAAGCCCGGCAGCGCGTCGCGGTGCGCGATGAAGGCCCACAGGATGTAGTCGTCGTCATGGGAGTCCGCCAGCAGGCGCTCCGGCTCCAGCCCGAGCGCGCGTAGGCGGTCGCCGAGCCTGGCGTTGATCGCCGCCGGGTTCTCGCGCCTGCGGAAGACCGCGGTGAACAGGAAGTCCTGGCGGGGCCAGAACGCGTTCATGCCGGCGAGCAACGGCTCCGGCAGCCAGCGCCGGTTCGCCTCGGTGAGGAAGAGTTTGCCGGCCACGGCCGTCGCCGGCAGCGTGGTGCGGCCGGCCTCGGGGCGGAGCTGCCCCCACACGCGGGAGCCGGCGCCGTCGGCCGCGACGAGCACGTCCGCGGTCGCGGTGGTCCCGTCGGCGAACTCCGCGCTCACCGTTCCGTCGCCCGTCCGGGAGAAACCGGTGCACTCCTTGCCGAAGCGGACGACGTCGTCCAGGCCGGCCAGCAGGATCTTGCGCAAGGTGACGCGGCTGACGGCATGCCGGCCGGCCGTGGGGTCCAGCGGATCCGGCTTCCTGCCGCCGTCCCGGCCGATGCGTACGAGCGGCCGCATGCGTTCGTCGCGGAAGCTGATCCCGGGCCCGGGGTCGCCCGCGGTGGCCACCAGCACCTCCCACAGGGCGGGCGGCAGGCAGGCGTGCAGGGCGGTGCTTCCGGTGGGTTCGATGTTCAGCCGGAAGCCCTGGAGTCGTGAGTCGGCCGATCGGTCGCGTTCGTACACGGTGACGGGGATGCCGGCCTGACGCAGTCCTTGAGCGAGGCAGAGCCCGCCGATCCCACCGCCGATCACGGCGACGTGCTTGAGCCGAGCGGACATGCAAACTCTCCTTCCGATGTTCCGATGTTCCGATGTTCCGATGTTCTGATGGGGACGCACCCGCGCTGAGGGGGTGCGGTACATCCGGGCTGGTGGAGGCGGATCCGGGCGGTCACTCCTGGTGCGTGAGTTCGGCGAGCAAGCGCTCGTGCCAGGCCAGCTCCGTCTCCAGCCGCATCAGCGTGTAGTCGAAGGCGACGGCCTCCAGCCTGCTCAGGTGCGGTTCGGCCTCGACGCGCAGGTTGCGCCAGAAGCCGAGCTGCGTGGCGAAGGAGTCGCGCCGCCGCTCGACGGCCGTGCGCAGCTCGTCCTGGCCGATCTCGCCGCTGTGCAGGAGCACCAGCTGGATCGCGTCCGGCCGGAGCCTGGTGTCGGCGAGGACCGACCTGATCAGCGAGACGAGCTCGGTACGGCCCTTGCCGGTGATGCCGTACACCGTGCGGGCGGGCAGGTTGCCCTCCTGCTCCGTACGAACCACCTCGACGACGCCCTCGTCCGCCATCCGGCGCAGCGCCCCGTACAACGATCCTGGCTTGACGTCCGCCCACAGCTCGACCCGGTCCATCTGGGCGGCGGCCCGGATCTTGTGCCCGTGCATGGGACCGCCGTCCGCCAGGGTGCCGAGGATGAAGAGACGAGTTGCTCGCATATGACTACTCAAACACGAGTACTCGCGTCGCACAAGGGTCTGCCGCCTTGAGTAGCCGCCCCCGTCCAAGGGGCTCAACAAGAAAGAGCCCGCCCCGCAGGACGGACTCTTCATGGGTGATCCGGTGTCCGAGACGACGGCTCGGAAAGATCTTGGATCACGTCAAACGTGGAACCTTATCAAGCACTTTCATGTTGTGGGTACTTTGCGGCATAAGTCATCTTAGGATCGGCCATTGTGACGTCCAATGGACTGCATCCCCCTCTCGCCCTGGAAACGTCCGATCCGGTGCAGATCGGCCCGTACCGGATCGCCAGCAGGCTGGGGCAGGGCGGCATGGGCACGGTCTACCTCGCCGAGGGGCCGGCGGGGCCGGTCGCGATCAAGGTGATCAACCGTCTGCTCGCCGTCGACCCGGAGTTCCGCGCGCGGTTCCGGCGCGAGGTGTCGGCGGCGCGCCGGGTGCGGCGGTTCTGCACCGCGCCCGTGCTCGACGCGCAGCTGGACGCCGAGCCGCTCTGGGTCGTCACCGAGTACGTCGCCGGGCCCGATCTGGGGCGGGTGCTGCGCGAGAACGGGCCGCTGGAGGGCTCGAACGTGGAGGCGCTCGCGGTGGGCGTGGCGACCGCGCTCACCGCCATTCACGACGCCGGATTGGTGCATCGCGACCTCAAGCCCGCGAACGTGCTGCTGTCGCCGCTCGGCCCGCGCGTGATCGACTTCGGCATCGCCCGGGCCCTGGACGCCGGTGACCGGCAGACCGCCACCGACATGGTCTTCGGCACCCCCGACTACATGGCCCCGGAGCAGGTCCAAGGGGAACAGGTGGGCCCGCCGGGGGACATCTTCGCCTGGGGCTGCGTGGTCGTCGCGGCCACCGTGGGCGCCTCGCCGTTCGCCTCCTCTAATCTGCCGCACGCGATGTACCGGGTCGTCCATGACGAACCCGACCTGCGGCGCCTCGACCCCGGCCTGCGGCCGATCGTCACGGCGGCGCTGAGCAAGGATCCGGCGCGCCGTCCCACCGCGCAGGAACTGCTGGGCGCGCTGGTGCAGCGGCCGGACGTCGACTCCGCCCAGGTCGCCAGCAGCGTACGGCTCGACCTGAGCCCGCTGCGGAAGAAGGAGGTCAGGGAGAGCCGGGGCCGATCCAGGTCGGCGCGGCACCGCTTACCGGAGGAGACCAGACGGCGCCGGCTGCGGGACGTGCTGATCGGGGCGGGGGCGGCCCTGGTCGTGAGTGCGCTGGTCGCCGCCGCCGTGATGGTGTGGGTGGTGAACTCGGCGCCGGAGACGCCTCCCCGCGGCGAGATGGTGTACCGCGAGACGTTCGCCGCCGAGAATTCGGGCTGGAACAACGAGGGCACCGGGGTGGACACCGGTCAGGGCTACACGGGCGACGGCCGGTACACGATCAGGCTGAAGCGCGGCGCCGGGCACCGGTGGAGCCCGGCGCCGGCGAAGAAGGGATTCCCCGACCGCGCGCTCGCGTCGGTGAAGATGAACTTCTCGGACGCCGGCGCGGAGACCTGGAACGGGGTCTACTGCGAGTACTCCAAGGACGACCAGGTCGCCAACGACATCCTGTACGTCATGGAGATCCGCGGCGACGGGCACGGGAAGATCGCCAAGGTCGTCGGCGGCGTCCCGCGCAACATGACCGGCGACATCCCGCTGCCGGAGGGCGTCGCCAGGGGGAACGCGCTGCTCCGCGCCGAGTGCGTACGCGGTGACGGCCGGGTCGATCTGGCGTTGTGGGCCGACGACCAGCTCGTCGTCCGGCTGGCCGACACCGAGGCGAGCAAGGCCGTCGGCCCGCCCCGCTTCGGGCTGTTCGTCGAGAGCGTCGCCGAGACCCGCACCTATTTCGACGACTTCGTCGTCGCCCGGATCCCCTGACATCCAGGCAGCCGGCCGGTGAGCCGGGCCCGGCGAAGAACTCGCGTCATCGCAGGCCACTCAGCCTGCTGCGCCCGCTCGGCAAGACATTTCGTCGATCTCTTCCAAGGTGGGTTGCGCATCGACATAATCCTCTACCGAGGGCAGGCGTTCACTGAAGTGATTCCGCCAGTCCTTGCTGCCGACGTATTTCTGCAAGGCGATGCGGAGGCGTTGGCACGTATCATGATCGCCCTTGCTTATCGCGAATCCCGTGGATTCGCGAGGGCCGAACCTGATGCCCGCGACGAGATCAGTGCCTTCTCGCTCCGCCAACTGGATGCCGGCGAGTGTCAACCGGTCTCCGACGATCGCGTCCACGGCACGCCGATGCAGCCAGGTGAGGCAGCCGTCAAAGCCCTTCTGGACGTAGGTCTGTACCCCGTTCACGGCCTTCCACAAGGAGCCGAATGTCGTCGACCCGGCAATCGTGCAGACGCGTCGCCCGGAAAGGTGGGAAAGTTTGTCGATATCTTTTTCGCCGCGACGAACCAACACGCCCAGTCGCGAGGACGCGAGCGGACCGACGAAGTCGGCTATTGCTTCTCTGGACGGGATTATGCCCAGCGTGCCGGCGATGTCGACCTCGCCTCCCATCAGCGTGCTCATCGCCCGTTCTCGCGCGACCTTGTTAAAGGTGATCTCTCCCTTGAAGTCGGCAAGATCAAGCAGTCCGGTGATCGCGTCTTCGTTGTAACTCGATTTTGCTCCGTTGAGGCGATTACCGTCGTCCTGCCAGACTCCTGCCACTATGCGCGGGGCATCGAGGAACGAGTCCGGCTCCTGAGGTACGTAGGTGCTGCCCTGGAGCAAAGCGAGCGGCAACATCGCGAGCAGGGCACGGCCGGTCTTCGTCGTAGCGCTCGGCGGCTTCCCGCGGGAGAGGGAAGGAGCCGGACGGGATCCAGGCGCAGGTATGGTCGGCCCTCGCGTCACGGCGAGATTTCCGGCGCTGCCGACGGAACGGCGTTGCGGACGGGGGAAGCCCTGGCCGACCAGTTCCCGGTCGATGTGGCGGTGGATCTCATCCAGGGTGAGCGGGCCGGGTGCGCGTAACGCGTTCAGCAACGCTCCGGTGAATGCGGTGTTGCGGGCACCGAGTGGGGCGTGGGAGAGGGAGTTGGCAGGCGTGGACGTCAGGGTATAGGTGCCCGTCAGATCGAGCTGCCCCAGGGCGAGGCTCCGCCGGTTGCTCATGACTGTGACGGCTTGGCCGGAGAAGCAGCAGTCCAGGAGGAGCACGCGGGCTTTGGCGCGAGCGCTGCCGACCATGCGTTTGACCAGGTCGACGTGGATGGCGGAAAAGCCGACGTGTTCGGCATTCGTGCCGGTCAGAGCGAAATGCAGTGCTCCGGTGTCGTCGAGGACCCCGTGCCCGCAGTAATAGACCAGCAGCAGATCCTCCGCCTCGCGGACGGCGGCGGTCAAGGCCACGCCGACAGCGGCCTGATCCGCCGGATCGGCCAATGTCTGACAATGATCGGCTTCGAGGAGGCCATGTACGGGATGCGTCAGCACGTGACGCAGGTCTTCCAGATTCGTGCGCACGGCCGGGATGTCAGGCAACTGCGGGTCGTGGAAGGTACCCGCCCCGATGAGCACCGCCCGGCTGCCCCTGCCGTCCGGGAACGGCTTACGACTCACCATGCCCCTCGACAGCCGCCGGGAACTGTTCTGCCACCTCCCGCAGCACCGCCGCCGGGTCCGCGGCACGACGGACGTCCACCTCGACCCGCCGCCCGTCGGCAGTGGTGACGGTGACCTTGACGTCGGCGCCGCGGGAGGTGAGCCACGTGCACACCGATTGGATCAGCACCACCACCGCGCCACCGGAGCCCACCGCCACGGTCAGCAACTCCACCGCCGAGCCCATCTCTCCCGGCTCCGGTGCCCGCCGCCGAGGCCGTACCCGCCCGCGCAGTTCGTCCTCCGAACCGAGCCAGTTGGACAACCCCACCGCGTGGGTCTCGGCCTCCGCACCCTCGACAACTACCTGCAGGTCCACAGCATCGGACATCTCAAGCACGAGGTAACGTCCTTTGAATTACGGCTTTTGATATCCATCATGCTAGCGGCCTGGATGTGCTCAGCCTTATCTTGTCGCTAATAGAACGGCCCGCAGCCGCAAGTGAACCGCGCCGAATCAGAGCGGCGCCATAAGCGGCCACCAGAAAGATATGACAGTCCTCGCATCCACGCCTTTCCGGAACTCCGCTGCATACGAGGCCGGGCGGCGACACTCGTGAGCGCGCCGGCCGTCCCGCCTCCGCGTTCCGGGTACGCCACCTCCAACCTGGACGGGGGCTACGGCGTGCCGGGCGAACGCCGACCGCGACGACCTGTAGAAGCGTTCGCGGCGTGCGGCGAAGCGGCGGTGGTTCGGCTCAGCGCCACTGCCTGGCGTCCGTCGTGTCGCGGTAGGCCTCAAGCAGGCGGAGCCAGACCTCGCTGATGGACGGGAAGCAGGGAACCGCGTGCCAGAGGCGGCTGACAGGCACCTGTGCGGCGACGGCGACGGTGGCCGAGTGGATCAGTTCCTCGATCGCGGGGCCGACCATGGTGACGCCGAGCAGCCGCTCGTGGTCCTCGTCGACGACCATGCGGGCGCGGCCGGTGTAGCCGTCCGCGTACAGTCCCGCTCCGGCGACCTTCCCGCCGGTGTCGACGTCGACCACCCGGATCCGGTGCCCGGCGCGTTCGGCCTGGTCGGCGGTCAGGCCCACCGCGCCGACCTGCGGGTCGCAGAAGAAGACCTGCGGTACCGCACGGCTGTCGGCGGTGGTGGCGTGCGGGCCCCACGGGGCGGGGTCCACCGGCCGTCCGGCCGCACGGGCGGCGATCACGGCTCCGGCGACGCGAGCCTGGTACTTGCCCTGGTGGGTGAGCAGGGCGCGGCCGTTGACGTCGCCGAGCGCGTACAGCCATCTGTCCCCGGCCACGGCGCGGACGGCACAGGTGTCGTCCACCTCCAGCCACGAGCCCGGCTCCAGGCCGACGGTCTGCAGGCCGATGTCGTACGTCAGCGGCCTGCGTCCGATGGCGAGGAGCACCTCGTCGGCCTCCAGCTCCGCACCGCCCTCAAGCGACAGGGTGACCGGGCCGGTGCGGTCAGGGCGGCGCATGCCCTCGACGGTAACCCCGATCCGCACGTCGATGCCGGCCTCGGTGTAGGAGCGCGCGATCATCTCGCCGACGAAGGGCTCCATCTTCGGCAGCAGTCCTTCGGTCTGTGCCAGCAGGGTGACGGAGGATCCCAGGCCGTGCCAGGCGGTGGCCATCTCGACGCCCACCCCGCCGCCGCCGATGATGGCGAGCCGCCCGGGGACCTTGGGGGAGTCGGTGGCCTCCCGGTTCGTCCAAGGCCGTACGTCGGCCAGGCCCGCCAGCTCGGGAAAGTTCGGGCGGCTGCCGGTGCAGACGACCACCGCGTGGCGGGCGGTCAGGGAGAGGGTGGAGCCGCGCGGGATCTCCACGGACACGCGCCGTGGGCCGTCCAGGCGCGCGTGGCCGCGGATCAGGTCGGCGCCGATGTCTTTCAGGAACTGAGCCTGCCCCCGGTCGTCCCAGTCGGTCACCCATTTGTCCCGCCGGGCGAGCACGGCCGTGGCGTCCACCTGCCCGGTCACCGCTTCGCGGGCCCCGCCGACCCGGCGCGCGTCGGCGAGCGCCGTGACGGGCCGTAGCATCGCCTTGCTCGGAATGCACGCCCAGTACGAGCATTCCCCGCCGACCAGCTCTCTTTCCACGGCGGCCACGGTCAGCCCGGCCGAGCGGACCCGCTGGGCGACCGTCTGCCCGACCGGTCCCGTGCCGATCACGATCACGTCGTACTCTTCCCCGGCCTCGTGTGCGCTCACGGCCTGCTCCTCTTCCTCGGTGCTGTGACTCCTGACTTGGTACTCCGGCGTCGAAGGCCGCGACATCCCCGTTCTTGACGGTTCCGAAGGGCACGCCGGGATTAGCCGCTTTGACGATGTGGGAGCCGGCGCGGCCGGGTGACGGTGGGTCGTGACGAGGGCGCCGGCCACCTGGTCGGCCGGCGCCGAAGCGGAAGGGAGTGCCGGATGAGCATGAACTGGCTCGACCGGATGGAATCCATGCCGGTCTTCGCGGAACGGAAACTCATCGTCGTCGGGGGCAGCAGCGGCATGGGACGCCAGACCGCCGCGGACGTGGTGGGAGCAGGCGGAACGGCCGTCATCATCGGGCGGAACCCCGCCAAGGTGGAGGCCACCGTCAAGGAACTGGGCGGTGACGGCCGCGCGGTCGGGATCGCGGCGGACCTGTCCGATCCGACGGCCGCCGAGGAGACCCGCCGGCACCTGGCGGCCGAGCACGCCGACGCGACGCTGCTGGTCAACGCCGCGGGGTTGTTCCTGCCCAAGCCGTTCCTGGACTACGACGGCGAGGACTACGACGTCTACCAGCGGCTGAATCGGGCGATCTTCTTCCTGACCCAGACGGTGGCCAGGGGGATGGCCGAGAGCGGGCAGGGCGGGTCGATCGTGAACATCGGCAGCATGTGGGCGCACCAGGCGGTCGGGGCGACGCCGTCGTCCGGCTATTCACTGGCCAAGGGCGGGCTGCACTCCCTGACCCACAACCTGGCGCTGGAACTGGCGCCGCACGGAATCCGGGTGAACACCGTGGCCCCGGCCGTGGTCGCGACCCCGATCTACGAGAAGTTCGTGCCAGAGGACCAGCTGGAGGCGACGCTGCACGGCTTCGACGCCTTCCACCCCATCGGCAGGACCGGCACCGTCCGGGACGTGGCCAACACCATCACCTTCCTGCTGTCCCCGGCGACCGACTGGGTCACCGGCGCCGTCTGGAACGTCGACGGCGGCGTCATGGCAGGACGTAACTGACTCGGCGAGGATCCGGCCGTTCCCGGAGCGGCCGGGTCCGGACCGCCACCGGAGGAATCGATCATGGCGTCTGTTCATCACCGCTACGCGACAGTGCAAGGGCACCGGCTGTTCTACCGCGAGGCAGGACCGGCCGACGCTCCGGTCATCGTGCTCCTGCACGGCTTTCCCACCAGCTCATTCATGTTCCGCGACCTGATCCCGCCGCTGGCGCGGCAGTACCACGTGATCGCTCCGGACCTGCTCGGATTCGGGCTCTCCGATGCTCCGCCCGCCGACGAGTTCGACTACACCTTCGACGCCCTCTACCGGCTGACCGCCGGCCTGCTCGACGAACTGGGGGTCACCCGCTACGCCGTCTACGTCCACGACTACGGCGCCCCGATCGGCTGGCGGCTCGCGCTGGCCGAGCCGCGGGCCATCACGGCGATCGTCACGCAGAACGGCAACGGCTACGAGGTGGGATTCGTCGAGAGCTTCTGGAAGACCGTATGGGACTACCAGCACGCTCAGACACCGCAGACCGAAGGGGCCGTCCGGGCCGCGCTGAGCCTGGAGGTGACCCGGTGGCAGTACGTCACCGGCGTCCCGGACGAGACCCTCGTCAGCCCCGATGCCTGGCACCACGACTTCGCGCTCCTGTCGCGACCCGGCAATGACGCTATCCAGCTCGCGCTCTTCCGCGACTATGTCACCAACCCGCGGCTGTACCCGGCTCTGCACGAGTACCTGAGGAAGCACCGGCCTCCGGTCCTGGCGATCTGGGGAAAGGGCGACGAGATCTTCGGACCGAGGGGCGCCGAGGCCTTCGCGGCAGACGTGCCCGACGCTGAGATCCACCTGCTCGACGGCGGACACTTCCTGCTGGAAAGCGCCCATGACCAGGTCGCCGAACTCATCCTTGGGTTTCTCGGCCGTTCCGGCGGCAGGGGCACCCGATGAGCCTCGTTTCGCGGGGATTTCACGGTCACCGCGGCGCGGCCGGGACGGGGACCCGGGTGCCGCCCGGCCAGCACGTGACCGCCGGCTTCCCCGTGCTCTCGGCCGGTCCGACGCCGCGTACGCCGCTGACGGAGTGGACGTTCTCCATCCGGCGGCATGGCAGGGAGCTGAGGTCGTGGAGCTGGGAGGAGATGCGGGCGCTGCCTGCCGAGACCTTCAGCGCCGACATCCACTGCGTGACTCGGTGGTTATACGCCGTCGGTGACGGCTTGGCGATGGCGAGGATCGGCGAGGACGGCAGCGTCAGCACCGGTCCGATCACGCCGATCGACACGACCGGCGGCAAGCCCTCGGAACTGTGCTGGCTCGCCATTTCGCCGGATGACCGATGGGCGTTCGCCACGAACTTCGGGTACGGCTATGTCACGAGTTTCCGCGTCGAAGGAAACACCATCACGGTCGCCAAGGACCCCGCCTGCCCGAAGGTGCCCGGCGACGGAACGTTCCGCGCATTGAACGGGACGGTCAGCAGCGGGCCGGGCGATAACTGGCTGAGCCCGACCGGGGCGCACCTCTACCAGCTCTACCCGAACGCCTCGAAACTCATCGGCTACATAGTCCGTCCGGACGGAGCCCTCGACGAGGTCACCAGCGTGGCCATCCCCTACCAGAGCCCCCAGGGCCTCATCGGATTCTGAACCGGGAGCAAGCGGATGCCGAAAGAGGGACGTCATGAATCCGAGGATCTGCAGGACTACGAGACCCTCGATTCCGCGGACACCCTGAACGGGCCGCCGGGGGACGATCCCCTGGATCGGGGGGTGGTGCCGCCGCAGCGGTGGTCCGCCGTGGCGGACGAATCGCTGGATCGGCTCTTGGCCGCGGAGGAGCCCGACGTCATCGCGGAGTTCGATGGCGACCGACCCGGGGAGTTTCCCTGGGACGAGAACGCTACGGAGGCGGAAATCTCGCGATACGCGGGTGAGGACGTATCCGAGCCCCGGGCGGGCCGACTGGTGTCCGCGTACACGGACGTCTACGAGGAAGGCGCTTCCTACCTTGTCGTCCGCGATGCCCTTGTCGCCAGCGACGAGGGCATCGATGGCGGTGGGGCGTCCGCGGAGGAGGCCGCGATCCACGTGGTGACCGACGACGATTCCTGGCAGGAGGAGATTCCATGATCAAGTGGGAGCAGGTGAAGCGGGACGACGTGGTGCGTGCGATCCAGGAGTATGACCGGCTCGGTCCGGAGTCGTTCTTCAACGAGCACGGATTCGGCCGCGCGACGACCTACGAGCTGGTCTGGGAGGACCGGTACTACCCGCCCAAGGCGATCCTGGGCAGGGCCTACGCATTGGCCACCGGTCACCGCCTCGGCTCCGGTGACTTCGAGGGAGGCAAGAGCGGTGCCGTCAGGGTGCTCGGGAGGCTGGGCTTCACCGTCCGACCGCAGCGGCCTGCCAGATAGCGGTCACCCCCTGCGGCGGCTCAGCTTTGCTCGGCCGGCATCCCGCGTTCGGTCGCGATGCGGGCCAGTTCGACCCGGGAGTGGATGCCGAGCTTGGTGAACACGTGCCGCAGATGCGTGTTCACCGTGTACGCCGACAGATAGAGGCGCTCGGCGACCTCCCGGTTCGTCGCGCCCCGCGCCACCAGGCTCACCACCGCGAACTCCGACTCGGTCAGCTCCGGCCAATCGGGAGCGGAACGGGGGCCGCCCGCGGCGGGACGCACCCCTCGGGCGCGCAGCAGGCTGCGTACCCGGGCGGCGTCCCGCTCGGCTCCGGCCCTGGTGTAGGACGCGAGCGCCGACTCAAGGAGCGGCACCGCCTCGTCCGTCCGCGTGGCAGGAAGCAGCCTCCCGGCGTCTTCGAGCACGGACGCGCGCACCAGCGGCCGCGGATCGCCGTCGCTGCGAGCGACGGCCAGCAGCGCCGTGTCCGGGTCGGCGTCGAGCACCGCGCGGGCGTGCAGGGCGGCGCACTCCAGGAACGGGAAGTCCGGGTTCCGTGCGGCGAACTCCTCCAGGTTGGTGACCACCGACTCGGCGTCGCCGCGCCTGCCCGCGTTCAGCAGTACGCGGGTGACGATGGCCGAGTCGGCGTGCGTGCGCGGGCTGCTGCTGGCCAGCGCTCCGCGGGCCAGCGGGTCGAGGAGCCGCACGTCGATCCCGCTCACCTGCGAAGGGTCCGCGTCGGCGTCGGCCACCAGAGCCTTGAGCCAGCCGCCCAGCGCCTGCGCGGACGGGGACTCCCGCGTGCCGAGCAGCCGCTCCGCCGATCGGCGTGCCTGTGCGAGCTGGTCCGGATCGCCGGTGTGCAGCGCCACCCGGCCCGCGATGTAGAAGCAGAGATGATCGGCCTGGCCGTACTTCTCGTCCGCGGTGATCTCGTCGGACATCTCGATGGTCGCCTCGGCGTCGGAACGGGCGTCGGTGAGCCGGCCGGCGGCGTACATCGCACGGCACCGGATCACCGACCAGTTGCGGATGTGCACCGCCACGCCCTCTCGCTGGGCGTCCCGTATCCCGGCATCGATGATCGCGATCGCCTCGTCGACGCGGGCCAGCCGGAGGTACATGATCGCGATCCAGACGTCCAGGCGCCATACCCGCGCCGCCTCGGCGCTCTCCGCCTCGCGCTGGAGGGCGATCGCCGCGCCGAGGAGGTCGAGGGAGTGCCGCCAGGAGCCCCTGGCGAGCGTCAGCGAAGCCCGCGCGAACAGCGTGAGCATCTCGTCGGCCGGATCGCCGCTCGTCCGCGCGCGGTCGGCCGCGGAAGCGGTGGCCCGCTCGGCCCCGGCGACGTCGCCGAGCAGGTCGAGCGCCAGCGCGAGGCTGATCTGCAGCTGGATCCACAGCGCTGTGGACAACCCGGGCAACTCCAGCGCCCGGCGGCACTGCTCGGCGCTGTCAGCGAGCGCGTACTGGGACAGCAGGAGGGCGAGCCTGAGCCTGGCCTCGGCTTCGGCCTCCGGGTCGGCGATGTCGCCTGTGCCCGCCGCGACCAGCCGTACCGCTTCGGCGGCCTTGCCGGCGAGGGTGAGATAGCCGAGAGTCTCGGTGGTCAGCGGGCCGCGGTCGCGATCACGGGGCGGCGTCAGGTCCAGCGCCCGCCGGCTGAGCACGCTCGCCATGGCCGGGGACACCTGCCCGGTCTCAGCGGCGGCCCGCCGCAGGATCGCGATCGCATAGGTGTCGCCGGGCGCGGCCACCTTCATGACGAGTTCCGCGACGTCAGGCGGTGGCGCGCCGTGGCGCAGCATCACCTCGACGGCCTGGCGCCGCAGACTCTGCCGGACGGTGGAGGGGAGGGCCGCCTCGACCGCCTCGCGTACCAGATCGTGCCTGAAGGCGACCCGGTCGCCGTCCTCGGCGATCAGCCCGGCCGCCATCGCCTCCCGCAATGCGCCGAAGACCTCGGCGGGCGAACCGCCGGTGAGAGTGGCGAGTTCCGCCGCCGAGAAGCGGCGGCCGAGCACGGAGGCCATCTGGAGGGCGGCGCGGGCGCTCTCGGACAGCCGGGCCAGATGGTCCTCGATCGAGTCGACGAACCGCAGCGGAATCCGGGTGCCGGTGAGGCGGGCGGCTCCGCCGGACACTTCCACCAGTTTCTCCTCGCGCAGGCCGCGCAGCAGCTCGGTCAGGAGGAACGGGTGGCCCTGGACGCGCGCGATGACCCGCAGCAGCGCGACGTCGGGCGCGCCGTTGAGCAGGTCCGTCGTGACATCGGCGACCGCGGTGCCGGTCAGGGGGCCGAGCGTGACCTTGAGCGCGCCGGCGGCCTCCAGCCGGGACAGGGCCGTGCGCGCCGGTACGGACCCCTCTCCGGACCGGGTCGACAGCAGCCAGAGGATCCGGTGCGTCGCGAGCTGCCGCGTGAGCGTGCCGAGCGCCGCGAGAGTCGCCTCGTCGGCCCACTGCACGTCATCGATCGAGATCAGTACGGGGTCGTGCAGCGCGGCGCGTTCCAGTGCCTCCTGCAGTTCGCGTAGCAGCCAGAACCGCTGGTCGGGGGAGTGGGACAGCTCGCGCAGCACGGGCGGATCCACCGGCGCGCCGGGAGCGTACACCAGGGCTTGTAGGAGGGGGGCGAGCGGAATCACCTGCCCGGCGACGTCGCATACGCCGTGGAAGACGCTGACGCCTCGCTCGCGGGCCAGGTGTTCGGCCGCTTCCATCAGCACGGTCTTGCCCATGCCGGCCAGTCCGGTGATGAGGATCGTACCGCCGCGCCCTGCGCGCACGGCGTCGAGCCGGTCGCGTAGCGCGTCGATCTCGGCCTCCCGTCCCCGCAGGGGAGGCACGGGCGCGAAGGGGTCGGTGGCGCTCATGTCCAACCCTCGTCCTCCGTTCGAGTCCCGTGCGATGGCGCAGTGCCCTGTTTCATCCCCCATGGCCGACTGTACTGACTATGGACGTCGTCGCAGCGTCCCGGCCGTACAGGTGAGGGATCGCTCATCCGGGTGATGCGCCGGACGGCGGCGGCCGGGCACCCTGGCGGTATGGCGAGCATCTACGAGCCTTCAGCCGTCCGCGAGGCCGTGTACGGGCGTGCCGCGGAGCAGGAGATCGTCGGCGATCTGCTGCGGCGCGCCCGTCGAGGGACCGGTGGGGTGGTTCTGGTGGACGGGGGGCAGGGCAGCGGCAAGTCTCTGTTCCTCCGTGCTTCCGTCGACAGTGCGGCGGAGCAGGGATTCTCCCTGGCCGCGGCGGCAGCGGACCAGGTGGGCCGGGCGATCGCGTTCTTCGCGCTGCGTGCGGCCCTGCGCGAGCCGTTCCCCGAGCCGGACGACGGCTGTGCGCCGGAGCGCGAGATCGAGCGGTCGATCGCGTCGATACGGGCTTGTCTCGAACGGCGGGCCGCGGCCGCTCCCGTCCTGGTCTGCCTTGATGACCTCCATTGGGCGAGTCCGGCCACCTTGGCCGCGCTCCGGACGCTGCCGGGAGACCTCGACGACCGTCCGATCGCGTGGCTGCTGGCCAGGTCGAGCGCACAGCCAGGCGGTGCCGAGCAGCTCTTCGGACTGCTGGAGAAGGACGGCGCCGTCCGGGTCCCGCTGGGCCCGCTGGGTCAGAACGCGGTGCGGGCCATGCTGGCCGACGCGTTCGGCGCCGTACCGGATCGCGCCCTGACGGAGCTCGCCCGTGGGGCCGCCGGCGACCCCGCACTCGTCGCCGGGCTGATCGGCGGTCTGCGTGAGGAGGAGGGTGTCCGGATCATCGGAGGGCGCGCCGCGCTCACCTCGTCCCGGCTGCCGAGGCGCGTCCACGACCTGGCCCGGCGGCGGCTCGGCGACCTCGGCAGGGAAGCCCGGCACCTGCTGGTGACGGCCGCGGTACTGGGCCCGGCGTTCCGGCTCGCCGACGCGGCCGAGCTGCTCGGCAGAACTCCCGCGGCGCTGCTGCCCGCGGTCGAGGAGACGATGGACGCCGCGATCACGACCGCCGCGGAGGACGCGTTCACCTTCCGCCACGAGCTGCTGCGCCGTGCGCTCGGCGAGCTGACCCCGCGACCGGCCCGCACGGCCCTGCATCTCCAGTACGGCGAGAATCTCCTGGCCAACGGCCGATCAGCGGAGGGAGCCGCCGATCACCTGCTGGCAGCCGCGCGTCCGGCCGACCGCGCCGCGCTGGCCGGTCTGGACGAGGCCGCGGTACGGGTCCGCGCCTCGGCGCCACGGGTGGCGGCGGACCTGGCCGTACGTGCGCTGGAGCTGACACCTCCCGGCGATCCGGACGCACTGCCCCGCGCGGTCGCCGCCGCGGAGTCGCTGGCCGCGGCCGGCCGACTGGAGCAGGCCCACCGGATCGCCCGTGATCAACTGGCCCGGCCACTGCCGCCCGAGGCGGAGGATCGGCTGCGATGCACGCTGTCCTCGCTCCTGTGCGCGTTGGGCCGGCCCGAGGAGGCCGCCGGCGAGGCCCGGACGGTGCTGACTCGGCCCCTGTTGGCAGCGGACCTGCGGGACCAGGCACTGACCGCGCACCTCCAGGCTCTGACCGGACTACGTGATGAGCGCACCGGCACAGCGGCTGAGGCCGTACCGGCCCTTCCCGGCGGGCACGACCGTCACACTTCGAGACCTTCGTCGCTTTCGCCTGGAATCGCGGCTTCATCCGGAATCGCAGCGCCATCCGCCACGGCGGCCCTGCTCGCCCGAGCGGTCGTCCACTGTGACGCCGGCCGGGTCGGCGAGGGTCTTGAGGCGCTGCGGGAGGCAGTGCGCCATGAGCCGGGGAGTTCCTGCGACGCGCGCCAGGCGCAGCCGTTGCTCGTCCTCGCCGCCGCCCTGATCGACCTGCGCCGGCTCGACGAGGCGGGGAAGCTTCTGTGCGCCGCGGACGTTCCGGCGCTGCGGAACCTGCCGGCGGGCGCCGCGCTGTCCCTGCTGCGCGGCCGGGTCCATCTCGCCGCCGGCCGGCTCGCCGACGCCGCCGCCGAGGCCGGTGCGGCCAGGGCCGCCGCCGAGTCTCTGGGCGCGTACGGATACGCCGCGACCGCGCACTGCGTGCTGTCCGTGATCGAGCTCCGCCGGGGCGACATCGCGGCCGCGGCCCGGCACCTGTCCGCCCGTCCCGCCGCGGGCCCCCAGTTCGCCGACATCTACGCGCGGGCCGAGAGCCTCATGGCCGAAGCCCAGCTCGCCGAGGCGCTCGACGGCGCCGACGCGGCCCTCGGGCACCTTCGCCGGCTCCGCGTCGACCTCCACGTACGGCCCGGGCTGCTGCTCGGTGACCCGACGGCCGCGGCCTGGCTGGCGCGCACCGCACTGGCAGCAGGTGACGCCGCGTTGGCAGAGGTCACCGCCGACGCCGCCCGACGTCTCGCGGACGCCTGCCCTGACCAGCCGGCTTTGACGGCCGCCGCGGCCCACAGCCGAGGCGTCGCCCACCGCGACGCGGCCTGCCTGGCCCAGGCCACCGCGCAACATGCCGGCGTATGGGACGCGGCCTCCGCGGCAGAAGACCTCGGCGTCCTGCACGGGGACCAAGGCGACCAGGACCAGGCGATCCACCGCCTGAAAGAGGCGCTCGACGGTTACCGGCAGGCCGGCGCCGGCCGCGACCAGGCCCGCGTCCGGCGCCGGCTGCGCGAACTCGGCATCCGCCACCGCCACTGGACGGCCGCACCCGGCAAGCCGATCTCCGGCTGGAACAGCCTCACCCACACGGAGCAGGCCATCGCCGAACTCGTCGCTCAGGGGCTGAACAACAAACAGGTCGCCGGTCGCATGTACATCAGCCCCCACACCGTCGCCCACCACCTCCGCCAGGCGTTTCGCAAGCTCGGCATCGCCTCGCGCGTGGAACTCACCCGTATCGCCATCGAACGCACATGACGCTCGGACGCCGTGACCGGGCTGAGGTCCTGCCGATTGTTGGCATCGAATGTCAGTGCTATTCGCTAAGCTCTGCTGCGGCAAGGCTGTAGCGCAGAGGTCGTCGCGCCTTACAGCAGGTTGGAGGACGTCGGTTCGAATCCGACCAGCCTTGCCCCAACTCTTGAGGTCATCGGTGGGGGTGCGGGTGTCGGTCGTCGATCCTGACGTGGCCGGAGCTCCGCCGCACGGGGCGGAAACCGGCCAGGCTGAGATCGAGACCTGCCTGCGGGTGATGGCCCAGGCGCGAGCGGCCGATCCGGCCGATCCTCGATGGGCGGCCGTGCACGAGGCCGCGGCGCAGTTGTACCGGGCGGGGAAGAAGGCACGTAAGGCGTCGCGGTACGCCGAGCGCAGGCGGCGCGACCACGAGGTCACGGCGGCCACGGCACGCTATCGGGACCAGGATCCGTCCCCCGCGCTCGTCTCGCCGGCGATCTCGGCCGATCCCCAGGATCAGGCCGATCCCCAAGATCAGGCCAGTCCTCAGGGTCAAGTCGGTCCCCAGGATCAGGTGGGTCCCCAGGATCAGGCCAGCGCCGCGAAGCCGGATCCGTCGGGTGATCGGGCCGCGTCGGCGCGGCGCCCGCTGGTGGGCACGCGACGCTGTTACGTCTGCAAGTCTCCCTACCAGCAGGTTCATCCCGAATACCACCTGCTCTGCCCGGCCTGCGCCGACGAGAGCATGGCACGCCGGCACGCCCGCTGCGACCTGCGTGGCCGCCGGGCGATCGTGACCGGGGGACGGGTGAAGATCGGTTTCCAGCTCGCACTGAAGCTGCTGCGCGACGGCGCGGACGTCCTGGTCACCACTCGCTTCCCGAGGGATGCCGCGCGCCGGTTCGCGGCCGTGCCCGACGCCGGAGCCTGGCTGGACCGGCTGCACGTGCACGGTGTCGACCTGCTCGACCTGGCGGCCGTCGCCGGTCTGCTGGAGTCCGTGCAACGGCGTTTCAGCCATCTCGACATCCTGGTCAACAACGCGGCCCAGACGATCCGCCGGCCCGCCGCGTACCATCGCGAGGTGCGCGCCGCGGAGAGCGTGCCGTTGAGCGGCCTCGCGGCGCGGATCGACGTGCCGGCGCGGCTGGAGGTCGCGCCGGCTCCTTCGCACCCCGCGGTCAGGCAGCGGGACGCCCTGGAGGAGTGGTTCCCCGCCGGGCGGACGGACGAGACCGGCCAGCCGCTCGACCTGCGCGAACGCAACAGCTGGAGTCTCCGGCTGCACGAGGTGGACCCGGCCGAGTGGCTGGAAGTGCAGTTGGTGAACTCCTTCGCGCCGTTCCTGCTGACGTCCCGGCTGCGCGCTCTGCTGGAGGCGTCGCCGTGGCCGGACCGGTACGTGGTGCAGGTCTCGGCGATGGAGGGCAGCTTCTCCCGCGAGCAGAAGACCGTCCGCCATCCGCACACCAACATGGCCAAGGCCGCGCTCAACATGCTGACCCGCACCGCCGCCGCGGACTACGCGGCCTCGGGCATCTACATGAACAGCGTCGACACGGGCTGGGTCACCGACGAACGCCCCCATCCGGACAAGACCGCGCAGCGGGAGGCGGGGTTCCGCCCGCCGCTGGACGTCATCGACGGCGCCGCCCGGGTCTACGACCCGATCGTGCGCGGGGTGGGCGGGGATCGGGTGTCCGGCCTGTTCCTGAAGGACTACCGACCGGTGGAGTGGTGAAGATGGAGCCGACGCCCGTAGGCCGCCCTGCGATCGAGCACGGCGACGTGCCGACGCCCGTACGCTGCCCCGCGATCGAGCACCCCGACGTGCCGCCGGCAGATCCGGCGGACCTGGGTCCGCTGGTCGCGCGGCTGGCCGCGCCGGCCAGGGTGGCGGCCGACGAGACCTTCCCGCTCGGCACCGTACGGCCCGACGGCCGGGTCGACCTGTGCAAGCAGGGCCTCGGACCGGCCGGCGCGGCGCGGCTGCTCCCGGCCGCGGTGGCCTCGCCGCACGCCGTTCATCTGCTGCTGGGCACCAACGCCATCGGCGACGACGGAGCCAGGACCATCGCCGGCGCGCTGGTTCCCGGCCACGGCGTGGAGACGCTCTACCTCGGCTGCAACCGCATCGAGCCGGCGGGCGCGCGGGCGCTCGCCGATCGGCTGGCCACCGACACCACCGTGCGCGCCCTGTGGCTCAAGCGGAACCCGGTGGGCGACGACGGAGTCCTCGCCCTGGCCGCGATGCTGCGCCGCAACACCACGATCCGCACGCTCGACCTGGTCAACACCGGGCTCACCCGGGAGGGGCTGCGGGCGCTGCTGGACGTGCTCACCGAGCGGCCGGCCCCGGTCGAGCGGCTGTTCCTGGGCGGGAACGGGCTGGGCCCGGAGTCCGGCGACCTGCTGGCCGCGCTGATCAGGGACGCCGGCGTACGCGAGCTCTACCTTCCGGCGAACCATCTCGGCGACGCCGGTGCGGCCACGCTCGCCGCGGTGACCGATCCCGACCGGCCGGTGCGCCTGGGCCTCGGCGGCAACGGCATCGGGCCGGACGGCGCCCGTGCGCTGGCCGGCGCTCTCGGCGGCATCGAGGCGCTCGACCTGGG